>NZ_MTQB01000014.1:0-106868 GCF_001974855.1 Pseudoalteromonas sp. SK18
GAGCCTCCAAAAAGCAAATTCCCATAGCATAAACAACACCAACTCTGACACACCGAGCAGGTAGCGGCTCAGTCCAACAAGCGATTATGCAACACAAACAGCGTGTCGCATAAATACTAAAATGTTATACAACATTCAGAATGAGGAGTACCAATCTTATGGCGAAGCCAGGGGATGATCTTGAAAAAATAGTGGAGTTAATAGAAAGATCTATTTCTCCATCTTCAGTTATTCGTCAGAATGTGTTGTTGCCAGTGTTGAATTCGCCAACAGGAAGAACTAGGCAATGTGACGTTGTCATTGAGAGTGGCCCTGAATTTCGTTGTAACGTAACAATAGTTGAGGTTCAAGACCGTAAGTCGCAAGTTAATATTGCTACCTTTAACGATTGGTTAACGAAGTTAGATGATGTCGGCGCTAACAGCTTAATTTGTATTTCGCGGAAAGAATTCCCAGAAAGTGTAAAGGAAGTAGCAAGGTTTCAAGGTAATAGGGTTCTTCTGGTTAACCTAAAAGAAGAAATTCCAGAAACACTTCCACTGAACTTTTTGTCCTTTTATGTGGCATATGAAAACGTCAGTATTACCGATATAGATGCTTTGAGTTGTTGCGTCGAGAAGGGCAGTGCTGATTTAGCATTACTAGACTCTCAAATCATGCACTCAAATGAAAAAATATGGTCTACAGACAAAGTCTCAAACATGTCTATAGTCGAATTACTATCTCCTTTAATCAAGGAGTTACATTATGACGCAAAAGGAATAGTAAAAGACGTGGCTTCTTTTACGTTTCAAAACGACAGACGCTTGGTTCTATATTGCAACATGAATGGCGAATATATCCGGGTTGGTTTAAATGTGGTTGTTCAATATGCTTACGATAATCACCTTCTTCCCATGACGGTATCTAGCTATGAACAGATTGATCACGGAGTATTGGCTTGGGTTTTCGAAATAGATCATGAAACAAGCCATGGCAAAATAAAAACTAAAGTCCCTGTAATTAAGCATGGTGACAATGCGTATGAAATGTTGGATGTTATCAACTCTACTGATTTCAACTCTCAGGTGACAATAAGAAGTCTAGAGCAAAAACCTGTTGTATAACAAAGCATTTAAGAGTGATTCGCAACGCTTGGCGCTTTCGCTTCGCTCAAGTATAGCCAAGCGCCGCTCACACCTTAATGCGGCGTTATGTGCTTCAATAAGTCTGAGCATTACTCAAGCAAGGAGAGAGTATTTTGACATTAGATGAATACAGAATAGAATTTGAACAATCTTCAAACAGATCTATTTCAATGCCGGTTGCTGGAACCATTATTTGGGGTTTAGTTGGGCTTTTAAGTACACAATTTAGCGCAAATATTTCTATATATATTCTACTTTTTGCAACAGGCGGTATTTTTCCTATAGCTTTAGTAATTGCTAAATTTAGAAATGAGAACTTAGTTTCCTCATCCAATCCTTTAGCAAAACTAATGGGTTTATGCATAGTGATGGTTAATCTTCTTTGGGCTGTCCATATACCGTTACTTTTAAATGCACCTGAATTTGTTCCTTTGAGTTTAGGCGTTGGCTTAGGACTTCATTGGGTAGTGTATTCTTGGATCGTTAAACACCCTGTTGGCTTAATTCATGCTGTGCTAAGAAGTATTTTAATTATAGCCGCTTGGTATTTATTCCCTAACAGTAGTATTTTAGCTATCTCTTGCGTTATCGTTTTAACTTATTTAATAAGTATTTATCAAATGTTAACCAGGAATATGATAAGAATATAACAAACACCTAAACTCCGACAATGTAAAGTTGTCATAGTTTTGGCAAACAAAAAACCACGCCAACACATTGCGTGTTATACGGTTGTTAGTTTTTAAAGGAGTCGAATGACCATTAAAATATTAGGATGGTTTTCAATAATCATAACAACTTTTGCACTAGCACCAAGTATTGTACCTGGAGCCATGTCAATATTAGCTTTTTATCTATCTTTGGGGCTTTAATTGTCTCTATATCAACTATAAAATCGGCGGGTGTTTTCTACTTCAAAACAACTGCTATTATAGTTTGTGTTGGGATGTTAGTTTTTAATGATTACCTTCGTTTTTATGGCTCACTTCCACAAGCTACGTGGGCTGAAAAGATAGGGTTGTATGCTTTTTATATAGTAATTTGTATTACAGGTTTTTTTAAAGCCAAAAAGTATTGTAAATAATAAAAACTAACAAGAACTTCTAACGGAAAAAACACAAGAAAATTTATGATTCAGTGCACTCGCTGTGAACATTAAAAAGATGTTTTTAGCTTTTCTTTATCTGCACTCCCATTTTACCTTAAATGTGCAAATTGCAACCTCACATACTCAGCCAAGATAACGTGGCGCTATATGATTCTGACTAGCTAAAAATAGTTTTGTTTTATATCTTCCTCTAAAAGCGCAGCGTCTCTTCCCCCTCTTTGTGCATAAATCACTTAAGGACTTAATTTAAAAAAGAAAAATGATTGGTAGGCTTCGGGCTACGAAGCGCGAGTAAAATGCAAATATCTATAAATACGCGATATAAAATCGCTGCTACAAAAGACATTTACTGATAAAAACAATTTTTGCACCACAGAGAATCCCGAGGCGCTTTGCGCTACACAGAGGTGAATTGATATCTTTTAAGCATTTCTCTGTGAACTCTGTGTTCTCGGTGGTAAATACTTATTTAGGCTTAACTCTGACGCGATTTAAAATCGCTGCTACTAAAGACATTTACTGCTAAAAACAATTTTTCTACCCCAGAGAACCCCGAGGCGCTTAGCGCTATACAGAGGTGAATTGATATCTTTTAAGTATTTCTCTGTGAACTCTGTGTTCTCGGTGGTAAATACTTATTTAGGCTTAACTCTGACGCGATTTAAAATCGCTGCTACTAAAGACATTTACTGATAAAAACAGTTTTTGCACCACAGAGAATCCCGAGGCGCTTTGCGCTACACAGAGGTGGATTTATATCTTTTAAGCATTTCTCTGTGGCCTCGGTGGTCAATACTTATTTAGGCTTAACTCTGACGCGATATAAAACCGCTGCTACGAAAGACATTTACTGCTAAAAACAAATTAGCTCCCCCCGCAACACGAACCTCGTAGCTCTTAGCCCGAAGCCCCTACCCCTTAGCCCGCATCCCGCAGCCCGTACCTAAGTTAAATTAATCCAAAAATGTTTAAACCAAAAAAAAGGCGCTTCCGGTTAAGGTGAGCGCCATTTTATTAGTTTAACTGCTACTTATTTTACGATTTTCATTTCGTCTAATAAGTTTTGGGCGTTATCTACTTTATCCATTACCCACAGCATGTAGCGTGAATCTACATGAATTGAGCGGTTTAGTTCTGGGTTGTAATCCCAATCACCAATAATGCTTTCGTACACACCGTCAAACAGTAAACCCACCAGCTCAGCATTGCCGTTAAGCGTTGGCGAACCTGAGTTACCACCTGTCGTGTCTACATTTGATAAAAAGTTAACTGGAACAGTATTCATGCCACCAGTGTAATCACCATAAAGCTTCGCTTTAATTTGCTCTTGCAGCTTTTTAGGCGCATTAAATGGGTCAACATCGGTGTTTTTAGCCAATAAGCCTTCAAGTGAAGTAAACGGCGTAGCCACTAATCCATCTTGCGGAGAATAACCGCCTACCGTGCCGTAAGTTACACGTAATGTGCTGTTTGCATCGGCGTAAACCGGTTTGTTTTGCGCTTTGTTAAAGGCAATAATTGCACTCATTAACTCTGGGCGAGCAGCTTGTAACTTACCAGCCAAGGCTTTTGACTTATCTTCCTCGGCTTTCATCACAGCAAATATAGCTTTAGCATATTGCATGAATGGGTCTTGGCTTTGGTTAAGCTGGCTAAGTGTTTGTTCAAATAATGAATTACGAACAATTTCGTTATCAAGCGTTGATTTAGCATACATTTCATCTAGCAATGCACTTTGTTTTGCTTTATCAAAACCGTTTTCTAAAGCAAAAGCTTTATCAATTTCACTAAAACGCTCTGCTTTAGGTAATGCTGCATATTGCTCTAAAAAGTGCAGTAATATAGCTTTATCTACGTTTGTATCAAAGCGACGTGACATACGCTCAAGAGAAGATTTAATACGCGGTAAATCACGTTCTTGATAACCTGATTCACGCTCGCTATTTGGCTTTTGTTTTTCAACCGCTAAGCGGTATAAACGACGTGCCGTGCTGATCATTTGTGAACGGTGAACATAGCCTACCATACGGTCGCGCTCGCTGTGCTCTTGCGATTGTGCCACTAACGCCGATAACTCATTAAGTACGTTACCGTAGCGCTGTTTACGCTCGCTATCGCTGTTGATCCAGCTTGTAAGTTCTTGTTCAAATTGTTTTTTACGCTCAAACATAGTGCCTTTTTTAAAGCTTTCGATCATTGAGCCATAGTTTTTAATGTAGTTGTTGTACCCTGCAATGGTGCTTTCGTAAGCAATACGCGCTTTACTGCCATCTTCTGAGTTTTCTTCAATCAGTGACACGTATTTAGTATTGTGCATGCGTGCTTTAGGGTAACTGTCGTTAAATACGTAATCGACCTCTGCCGCAATACGGTAACGATTAGTACGCCCTGGATAGCCTGTTACCATGACAAAATCGCCCTCTTGCACGCCTTTAGCACTTACACTTAAGTAAGACTCTGGCACGTAAGGTACGTTATCTTCACTGTATTCTGCTGGCTTGCCATCTTTACCTACGTATGCGCGGTAAAAACCAAAGTCACCCGTGTGGCGCGGCCACATCCAGTTGTCGATATCGCCACCGTATTTACCTACGCCCATGGCAGGTGCATACGCTAAACGTACATCTTTAATTTCCAGCGATTTAATTAGGTAAAACTCTAAACCACCATGAAACGAATACACATTACAACGGTAACTGGCATCAGCTTCACACTGTGCAACAAGTGCTTTTTGATTTTTTTCTAACGCATCGTAGCGTGCTTTTGCGCTTAGCTCGTTAGTGCCGCTAATCACTTTATCGGTCACGTTGGTCACTGTTTCAGTCACATACACACGTGAACCTGGCGCAGCTGGTAAGTCTTCAGCCGGTGTTTTTGCTAAAAAGCCATTTTCTAAAATGTTATTTTCAGGCGTTGAATTATATTGCACCGAACCATAAATACAGTGATGGTTAGTTACAACTAAGCCTTTTGGCGAAACAAACGATGCTGTACAACCGCCTAAGCTGATAACCGCATTCATTGGAAATTCGGTTAATTTTGAAATTGAATCAACGCTAATTTCAAGCCCTTTGGCTTTTAAAATTGACTCTAGCTCTGGTAGTTGATGAGGTTGCCACATGCCTTCATCGGCATGGGCCGCAGAAGAAAGTGCCAGTGAACAGGTTGCTACCAACGTGGCAACAAGAGGTTTTAAACGCATTATAGAATCCCTTTTATTATTGAACCAGCAGATTACTCATTAAGTATGAGTCAGGTCAACTGCGCTGAGATAAATTGTTACAATATAGCGCCCAATAAACAAAAAAGGAGCCTAAGCTCCTTTTTAAACAAAATGATAAACGATGTTAGTCGTCTTTTTTCACATCATTTGGATGCGCTACACCCATCCATGCTTTAAACAGTGCTTTTTGCTCTGCAGTGGCATTTTTATTCGCGACTACTTTTTTTGGTTTGTCGAAATCTTCAGACAACACAAGCTCAGTCGACATTAAGGCGTCACGGCGAATAAAATCAACAGTTACCTTGTCCCCTGCTTTAAAGGTTTCTAGGCTCGCGGTTAAGTCTTTCCCTACATGCTTTTTGTTAATAGCGACTAGCTTATCGTAGGTGGTTAAGCCGCCCTGCCATGCAGCACCATCGCGGCGAACATGGGTAAGCGTAAGTAACTCGCCAGTATTTTTAGTAAAGGCATCTAAGCTTGGTGTGGCCTTGGCTTTTTCTGGTAATTCAAAGCTCAAACCTACTTTTGCTAGCAGTGCATCAAAATCTAGGCTAGCTGGTGTGCTAACATTTTCTTGCCACCAATTGCTGTAATCACGCCCTGTTAGCTGCTTTAAAATAGCTAATACGTCTTGCTCAGTAAAACCCGCTGGTAGCTTATGCTGGTTATAAAGTTCGTTATGTACATTTTTATAGCTTATTTTACCTTGGCTTTTTTCTAGTAGGTCGATATCTAACGCCATCGACAATAGCGAGCCTTCAAGGTAGATATTAGTGCCATAGTTACGAGCATGATCACCACCTTGATTTATCCATTTATCAAAGCTGGTTTCGCTAGCACTTTGCACTTCACGCCCAGGGGTTGTGAGATGGCGATTAATGGTTTTACTAAAGTTCTTAAAAAACTCATCGGTGGTTTGAATGCCTGAGCGCACTAATAAATGGTCTTCAAAATAGCTGGTAGAGCCTTCGGCAATCCACAGCAGTTTTGAATAATTTATATTGGTGTAGTCGTATGGCGCAAGCCCTTTAGGACGGTACGCTTTTACATTCCAAGTATGAATAAATTCATGTGCCGCTGTGCTTATAAAAGCTAAGTAATCTTCACGTTTAGCAAAGCGATCGCGTGGGCGTTGAATAATAGTTGAGTTTAAGTGTTCGGTTGCGCCGCCCGCGCCCGATGTAGCATGCACCATAAATACATAACGCTCATACGGGTAGCTGTCCCAAATTACATTGCCCGTTGCCACTAGCTTTTTCAGATCGGTTAGCATCAGTTCTATGTCGTAATTACCTTCGCCCCACACCACTAGCTCGTACTCACGGCCATCAACTTCAAAAGTACGTAGTTCGTTAACACCGGTTTCTATTGGAGAATCAACTAGCACGTCGTAGTCGCTGGCTTTAAAGCTGTGTTTATTTTTATAGTTTTCCATACCCGACACCGAGCGCCATGCTTTAGGTACGTTTAATTCAACCGTAACTGGCTCTTGGCGAAATGATTCGCTAAACATAAAAAAGCCTGAAGCATCAACAAAGGCATGGCTGTCGTCAATATGACGAGCGCGCTTACCTAGCTCATTAGCATACACTTGGTAATCAACATTGACTTGAGTTGGCTCGTTTAAATGAACACGCCATGTGCTGTGATCTATTTTTTCCCACTTTAGTGCATTACCTTCATCATCGCTGGCTTTAAAATAACGTACACCATTAGCAAGATTTAAAATTTCATAGCGGCCAGTGCGCCATGCTGGCAGTTTTACATCTAAATAAGATTGCGCTGTTTTAGGGAATTCTACATTTACATCACCTAGGTGATGTTCTGGCTGGGAGATGTTTAAAGCGTAATTAACGTCGGCAATTACCGGTGCTGAACAGGCAGCTAAAATTGATAAGGCAAGTAGCTTTTTCATGAAGGCTCTTTTTTATATAAGGTATTGTTGTACCAAGATTAACAAGACCCTTTTTAAAAGTGAATTAAAAGCGATAAATGCACTTATATTCAAGATCGTTCGTATTTTGTTATTAAAAACATTAAGTTTTTGATCTCATCCCTACTATTAATATGTTTTTGTTGTAAACTAAAACAATAACGGTACTAAAATGATGGTGTGTAGGTGTCTAGGAGCTCCAATACGGTGGAACAAAAATTAAAACAAGCAATCGACAGTAGAAAAGTAATAGAAAGTGCGCGTCAACATCAAGTGAGTACGCTTTCTAACTTTGCAGCTAAGTTATCTTTAAGCTGTAAGGGACTTGATACTGAGCTTGATAACCGTCTGGCCAAGTTCCGCAGTGCACTCAACAAAGGCATGAGTTTTGAGGACTTTTCGCCTTTGGTAGATGATATTTTAGCCTTGCTAAAAAACCAAGAAGCCATTCAACTAGCACATCAACGTGACCTTTTTACCAGCGTTCAAAGTGCAGGCAAACAATTACAACAAACTAAAGGTTTGCCTGACGATACGCGCAGAACGCTTCGCCATTTGCTCGATAACGAGCTAGACGATATTCAATCGGTACATGGTTTTATACCCGTATTAAACCAGCTAATTACTTTTTATCATCAAGCCTTAATTGCTAAAAGTAATACCACCTTTGAGCCGCCTAATTTAACCATTCTTACTGACAAGCTGTTTAAGTTAGTCAGCGAGTTAGTGCTTGAAGAAAAAGCAAACGAAGCGCTGTATTTAATTAAAAAACGTATTGCTAAAAATAGAGCGGTTGATCAGCTACTTGATGCAGCAATTGATGTAATTGTACTTATTGTACAAAGCATCCAAGTTGAACGTGAATCAGCGCAAAGCTTTTTAACCTCTTTAAACCAAACGCTTGAAGAGCTACATCGCTCATTGGTATCGACCAGTGAACATTCTGAATCGATGACTGTTGAGTTTGACTCAATTAATCAACGAATTGGTGAAAAGCTAAGAAATTTAAATACACAAACAAATAAAGCAACATCAATTACAGAGTTAAAGCAATTGGTTGAAAATGAGTTACGCTCATTAAGTGCTGATATTTTAGAAAAAGAGCAGCTAGAACAAAAAGATCGCCAAATTTTAATTTCTAGCTTTGCACAAATAAACGATAGAATTGGCAGTTTAGAAAACAAAGTTAGTAATTATAAGAAACGTTTAAATGAACAACGTTTTAAAAGTTTACTCGACAGTCTTACCAAATTACCTAATCGCGCAGCTTTTGATGAACGTTATAATCACGAAATCAATGTATTTAACGAACGCCCGTCAGACATAACCTTAGTGGTTATTGATGTTGACCATTTTAAATCAATTAACGATCGTTTTGGCCACACAGCGGGCGACATTACCTTGCAAGTGATTGCCAAAGCGCTGCAAAAATCGATTAGACAAACTGATTTTATTGCCCGTTATGGCGGCGAAGAGTTTGTGTTATTAATGCCGCGAACTTCACTTGATAGTGCAACTGAACACCTTAATAAATTGAGGCAGTCGATTAAAAAGATCCCGTTTAAATTTAAAGACCAGCAAATTCAAATTACCGTTTCATTGGGTGCAACCCAATTTAAAGTGGGTGACACCCCTCTAAAAGCGTTTGATAGAGCCGATGAAGCTCTATACGATGCTAAAAACTCAGGCCGGGATCGTCTGTGTATTAGTAAATAGTGTTATGCACTTTTACCTTTGAGTATAAGGCATAACTACGCAGTAAATTTACCCAAGAAGTTTCAAGGAGAATGTCTATGCTAATACAATTAAACCCTACGGGGGTATTAGATTTATTGTCGCAGCTAGAAGTAGACTTACTCGAGCAATCATCAAACAGCGAACGCTACAGACTATTTAGAAACTGTGTATTGGCCGTGCTTAATGTAGGCAGCCACACCGACGTAAGTAACGATATTTACGATAAACACAAAGATTTTGATATACGTTTGGTTAGCCGTGAACGCGGTATAAAAATTGAATTAGAGAACCCTCCGCAAACCGCCTTTGTTGATGGTCACATAGTAACAGGTATACATGAGCACATATTTTCGGTTATTCGCGATATTTTGTTTATTTGCCAAAAGTATGAAAAGAACCTGCAAGAAACTAAAGCTATTACCCACATGGTTTTTGATATGCTCAGAAATGCCGACGCACTTAAGGTAAATAGCGAACCTAACATGATTGTATGTTGGGGTGGCCACTCTATTAACGAGGTAGAATATAAATACACCAAGCAAGTTGGCTATGAACTAGGTTTGCGTGGCTTAAATATTTGTACCGGTTGTGGCCCAGGTGCAATGAAAGGCCCAATGAAAGGCGCGACCATTGGCCATGCAAAGCAACGTATTACCAATAATCGTTATTTAGGTTTAACTGAGCCCAGTATTATAGCGGCAGAGCCACCCAACCCAATTGTAAATGAGCTGGTGATTTTACCCGACATTGAAAAACGACTTGAGGCATTTGTTCGCACCGCACATGCTATAATTATTTTTCCAGGTGGCGCAGGTACAGCTGAAGAGTTACTGTATTTATTAGGTATTTTATTACACCCTGAAAATGACAAACAGTGTTTACCGGTTATTTTAACAGGCCCTAAACACAGCAAAGCTTACTTTGAAGAACTGTGTAAGTTTATTCAATTGACTTTAGGTGATGCTGCGCTGAGTAAGTTTGAAGTGATAATTGATGACCCTCAATTAGTTAGCCAAAAGCTTAAATCGGCCATGAACGGGGTTCGCGAATACCGTAAAAGCCAAGGCGATGCCTATTACTTTAACTGGACGTTGAAAATAGAAAATGATTTTCAGCAACCTTTTTATCCAACTCATGAAGCCATGGCGTCACTTGATTTGCACCTTGATCAACCCAAACAACAGCTCGCCGCTAATTTACGCCGTGCGTTTTCGGGAATTGTTGCCGGTAACGTAAAAGAAGAAGGCTTAAATGCAATTAAAGAGCATGGCCCCTATGTGTTAAGTGGTGAGCCTGACTTAATGAAAGCAATGGACAAGCTTTTACAAGCATTTGTAGAACAAGGTAGAATGAAACTTCCCGGAAGTAAGTATATTCCTTGTTATACAATAAAAGCGTGAGTTTCTAATTGAATCCCCATTTACTCCTTATTGATGCGCTTAATTTAATTAGGCGCATTTATGCTGTTGATGCAAACCAAAGCCATCACAGCGAAGAGCACATGTTAAAAGCCTGCTGTGCACGGGTTGCACATGCATGCAAAAAACTTTTAACCACCACCAATGCAACCCATGCAATTGCGGTTTTTGATGGTGAAAAAAGCTGGCGTTACCACTTTTATAAAGACTACAAACATTCCCGTGCCCCCATGCCAGAGACCCTAAAAAGCGCGTTACCACATTTTAAAGCGGCCATTGAAGAAACCGGTATTGTGGTGTTTGAACCGACTAACGATGAAGCCGACGATATTATTGCGACTTTAGCGCATAAAGCCGCGAATAATCAGATAAACAACACCATTATCTCGACCGATAAAGGCTTTTTACCTCATTTAAATGAGCATATTGAAGTCTACGATTACTTTAAAAAGCAGCACCTGAATGAACAACACATTCAAGAGCGCTTCGCCGTTGAGCAGCATAAACTAATCGACTTTTGGGCACTTGCAGGAGATAAAACCAATGACATTCCTGGTGTTAAAGGCATTGGTGTTAAATCCGCGCAGCAATTGGTTAATCAATATAGCTCTATTGAAGATGCGCTAATTGATGAATCGTTAAATGCGCGGTTACAAAAAAAGCTTAATGAGGATATGGATATGTTTGTTATTTCTAAGCAACTGGTGAGTTTGCGTACAGATATCCATTTAGGCTTTAGTTTAAAGCAGTTAAGGCTTAATTAGTCGCAAGTTAATAGCACTGTACACTAGCAATACGTATACTAGCGATAGTTATTTTGGTCTGGGTAGGCAATGTTTAAAAAGTTTTTTAGGTATTTAATATTAGGATTAGGCTTATATGCACTAGTAGCCACGTCGGTTATTATGTTTTATAAAGACGATCCACAAGCTATGATTTGGCAAGACAGAGAAGCATTTAATAAACGCTATATAGAAAAATTGCGCTTAGAAGATACCTTTACGCTAAATGATGTGCTTGAATATTTAGGTAGCCCAGATTTAACCTATGCTAAACGTGATGGCGAGCAAGTGTGGCAAGTGATTTTTTATCGTACCCAGCACAAAACCTCAGACGGCATCACCACCATGGATGAATGTACTGGGTTGTTATTTAAAAATGGCCAACTATTAATGTGGGGCCCTAGTGCTTATGAAAAATACCTTGAGCATAATGATGGAAAAATTTAATGGAAGCTCCACTGTCGGGTAAATTAAAAAAGCTACTCGAAAGCACGCAACTGCTTTTAAACTCCCATAATAATAAAAGCCAGTGGCATACCTTTTACCCTCTTGTGTGTAAACTATCAGAGCAATACGCAGCGATATACAAACAAAACCCAGCAGCGTTACAAGCTCAGCTTAATCTGTATAAAACACATTATAGCTACGCAACCAATTTAGTGGTTAACCAATGTGTATTAACCTGTGCTCTGTGTAGCAGTCAAAACTACGACAGTAATTTAACCGAGCTTTACATTAGCGCCTCGTTGGTGGAACACCTTTGTGTTGCCAAGCAATTAAATAAGTTAGCTCAACATCAAACGTTTAACGAAACCGATACAAAAATGTGGCAATTACGCCATAAGCTCGCAGCCAAAGTAATATTAACGGCTAAACAACCCGCGCATCAAATTGCTCATATTTTGGCAAAATTAGGCAAATACAAACACGCATTATTAGATACACCTAAAATTATGCTTTATGACGGTGCCAGTGTGTTGGTTTCTTTAGCTAATATATTAGCACTTAACGTTACTTGTAATGAAAAACAACAACACATAAATTTTTATAAAGCAGTCGCCGATTTATATATAAGAACCCCAAACTCATTTGCACAGGCGTTATTAAAAGCGCTAGTTGCCCACCTAGGGCAATACATACCTGGCAGCCAAGTCGTCTATGCTGACCAAGCCATGGTTTATTTAGCCACTGATAGGCTAGAACGACATATTATTGTTAATAACGCCAATACTAAAATGGCATGGTATCGTATTAAAGCATCACTCACCGATGACTCTAAAGCATGGGAGTGCAATGATAACCGCTTGTTTTTAAAAGTATGGGACAGTGAACATGTTAATATTCCACACAGTGAACACTCTGCACAAACGCCTTTGTACCAATTAGTAAAACAAATAAAAGCTCAACAAGAATACAGTTTTAAAGCTTTAAATACCTTACTTACCCCCTACCCTGATGTTATAAAGTCAGTATGCATAGCGGTGCAGCACTACAATAAAGAGCGATTACCGGCTAAAGACTTAAGACATAGCTTATCTATGGTGGGTTACGATAAAGCACCGGCTATTATTCAAGGGGTGCTGTTTAAGCAATTAGTAAATAGTATCGCTCATCCTTTACATGCCTTTTTATGCACCCGTATCAGCTGTTTAATTAATATTTTAGCGCTACTAGTAAAACATAATCCTCGCGTACAAAGTGAGCGCATTAGCTTAAGCTTATATGCCTATTTATATTATGTATTGATACATTACAGCCCAAATATTTCTAGAAAAATTACCATTGACAAAACACCGAATAAATCGCTCGATACACCGTTTAGTGCATTTTTTGGTGTAAACAAAATAGATGCTCCTCATTTAAATAACGAGCTTAACGAATTACTTAGTGGCGATCCGTGGGCATCGGCTTTATTAAATGCTGAGAAACTCCCTAAAAAGCAGCTTAATGATGCCGGTCAATTATGGGCGGCATTAAAGGTAGTGGCACAGCGTATACTTCAACCTAACCTGCCATTAACAGCATGGCAACAGCAAATATTGAATCAACAACTTAGTCGCCATGGTTGGCAAAGTGAAGCCGATTTTAATCAATCGCTGCTGCGCTTAGGGCTGCACAATAGTATTTAGCTGACTTATTATCACTATAACTTAAAGTTATACCCTGTATTGATACTATAAACTGGCAAAATGTCTAATAAATTGGTATAAATGCCGGCTTAAATTTAGCACCCCTGTCATATAAGTAGTCTAAACTCTGTAAGTGTTTATTATTTATGTGTGTATCCAAATCTTTAAAGGAAAAGTTCATGGCCAAACAAACCATAACAGTGATCAAAGGCGACGGCATCGGCCCAAGCATTATCGACTCAGCACTTGAAATACTAAAAGCCGCAGGATGCGATTTTGATTATGAATTTGTTGACGCTGGCCTTGCTGCGCTTGAAAAAACGGGCGAATTGCTTCCACAAGAAACAATTGACACAATTGCTAAAAATAAAATCACCTTAAAAGGGCCATTAACCACGCCAGTAGGCGAAGGTTTTACATCTATCAACGTAACGCTTCGTAAGCAATTTGGTTTGTATGCCAATGTACGTCCGGTTAAATCGTTTGCCGGTACTAAAGCACGTTACGACGATATTGATATCATCACTATTCGTGAAAACACGCAAGGTATGTATTCAGGTGCAGGCCAAGTAGTATCTGAAGATGGCACCGAAGCTGAAGCAAAATCTGTGATCACTCGCGAAGGCGCAGAAAAAATTGTGACATTCGCATACGAACTTGCTGTGCGTGAAGGCCGTAAAAAAGTAACGGCTGTACACAAAGCAAACATTTTAAAATCAACGTCTGGTTTATTCTTAAAAGTAGCGCGTGAAGTGGCTGAGCGTTACCCAGAAATTGAATCAACTGAAATGATTGTTGATGCAACATGTATGAAACTTGTAATGACTCCTGAAGAGTTTGACGTTATCGTTACAACGAACTTATTTGGCGATATTTTATCTGACTTATGTGCAGGCTTAGTTGGCGGTTTAGGCATGGCCCCTGGTGCAAACATTGGTGAAGATGCTGCTATTTTTGAAGCTGTTCACGGTAGCGCACCGGATATTGCTGGTAAAAACCTTGCAAACCCTACGTCAGTGATTTTAGCCTCTATTCAAATGCTAGAGCATTTAAACATGGGCGATACAGCTGAGCGTATTCGTAGCGCAGTGGCTGATGTAATTAAATCAGGCGACCGTACTACCCGCGATTTAGGCGGCAGCCACGGCACTACTGATTTCACACAATCAGTAATTGACCGTCTGTAATTAGGACTGTTAAATTAAAAGCCAGCTAATGCTGGCTTTTTTTATGTCAGATAAGCACTGCATCGAACGTTTTTTTCCATCATCACCAGCACTTACACAAAAGCATAAACTGCATAATTTCTGCTTATAAAGTGAAAATAACTCATACAAAATAGAGTTTAAGATTAAAAACCATTTAAAAATGAATTTTTAATCCAAAAAACAGCTTAATGGGTTGACATGCGTGCACAAAAGCCTTAAAAATAACCACATACAAAAATTGTCTTTTAAACAATATTTTATTTTAAAGAGCAAAAACACCATGAACACACAATTTCGTCTATTAGTCTTACTCGTACTGGTCTTAGTGATAAGCCCAGCGGGGATGTATTAAAAGGTGAAAAATGCTTTTTAAAACCCTCGCACTACGCGGGGGTTTTTTTTTGCATGTAATCAACAGAGGAATGAGGATGAGTAAACAAGAATATAATGGCTCTGAATTAGTTGTTAAGTCATTAAAAGAGCTTAAGGTTAAGTATATATTTGGTTACCCCGGTGGCTCAGTATTAGATTTATACGATGCACTATTTCAGCAGGACGATATTGAACACATTTTAGTACGCCATGAACAAGCGGCCACACACATGGCTGATGGCTATGCAAGAGCAACGGGTGAAGTGGGTGTAGTGTTAGCTACTTCAGGTCCCGGCGCAACCAACTGCGTAACAGGAATTGCTACAGCCTATATGGATTCAATTCCTATGGTGGTGTTATCAGGTCAGGTACCAACAAACCTAATTGGCGATGACGCGTTTCAAGAAACCGATATTGTTGGCTGCTCTCGCCCCATTGTAAAGCATAGCTTTAATTGTAGAAGCGCTAGTGAAATACCTAATATTCTTGCCAAAGCCTTTTATATTGCCAGCACTGGCCGCCCAGGCCCGGTGGTAGTAGAACTTCCTAAAGACATGCTTAACCCAGAACTAACTTTTGCTTACAACTTCCCGACAGCAACTGAGCTCAGAACCTATAATCCAAATACAAAGGGTCATTCTAAACAAATTCGTAAAGCTGTTACTGCTATTTTAGAAGCGAAGAAACTGGTTATCTACTCGGGTGGCGGTATTGTGCTTTCAAACACCTCAGAGCAACTAACTCATTTAGTCGAGTCACTTAACGCCCCTATTACCAACACGCTTATGGGACTAGGTGGTATATCGGGCATTCACCCTAACTTTATTGGTATGTTAGGTATGCACGGTACATTAGAAGCAAATAAAGCCATGGCCAATGCCGATGTTATTTTAGCGCTTGGTGCACGATTCGATGATCGGGTTACTAATAACGTTCAAAAATTCTGCCCTAATGCCACTATCGTGCATGTTGATGTTGATCCAACCTCTATTTCTAAAACCATTAAATCACATATTCCTGTTGTTGGCTGTTTGGCAACGGTACTTGAGCAATTACAAACTGCCATAGATAACAGCCCAATTAAAATTGATCGCAGTGCACAAGAAGATTGGTGGCGACAAGTGATCAGCTGGCGTGAACAAAAATGCCTTAGTTACAATAGCGATGGTGACAAAATAAAACCTCAAGCAGTTATAGAGGCAATATATGAAGCGACCAACGGAGATGCTTATGTCAGCTCTGATGTTGGGCAACACCAAATGTTTGCCGCGCAGTATTACCCATTTAAACACCCTCGACAGTGGATCAATTCCGGTGGTCTAGGCACTATGGGCTTTGGTTTACCTGCAGCAATGGGCGTTAAACTGGCTTTTCCTGAAAAAGAGTCTTTATGTGTAACTGGCGACGGCTCTATACAAATGAACATTCAAGAGCTATCAACCTGTTTACAGTATAACTTAGCAGTAAAGGTGATCTCCTTAAATAACCGCTCACTGGGGATGGTAAGACAATGGCAAGACATGATTTATGGCGGCAGACACTCTTCATCGTATATGGAATCTTTGCCTGATTTTGTAAAGCTTGTTGAAAGCTATGGCCATGTGGGTATCAGAGTAAACACCCTTGATGAGTTACAACCAGCGATAGACAAAGCCATGTCGATCACCGATAGATTGGTATTTTTAGATATTTTAGTAGACGAAAAAGAACATGTTTATCCGATGCAAATTAAGCACGGTGGCATAGATGAGATGTGGTTAAGAAAAGGAGTGAAGGCATAATGCGTCGTATATTATCTATATTATTAGAAAATGAACCCGGTGCGTTATCACGTATAGTGGGACTATTTTCTCAGCGAGCCTACAATATTGATAGCTTAACAGTGGGTACCACAGACGATGAATCACTTTCTCGCATTACGGTAACCACTAAGGGCGATGACAGAATTGTTGAACAAATAACAAAGCAAGTGAACAAACTGGTCGATGTGCTTAAAGTGATTGATTTAACTGACATGAGCCACATAGAGCGTGAACTACTATTAGTAAAAGTATTTGCCAAAGACGAAGCGACTCGTGCGGCAGTAACCCGTGTTGTTGATGTATTTCAAGGGGCTATTTTAGATATGGGTCGCCAGAGTTATAGCCTACAACTGGTAAGCAGCACCGATAAAATAGAGTCGTTCTTAGATACCTTACGCCACGAAACCGACATCATAGAAGTAGTACGCTCGGGCGCGGTCGGCATTGGCCGAGGTGATAAAGCGCTTAAAGCTAAATAAGCTGAGCTAAGGTTAAATAGCGTAAATTAAATAACCAAAAATTTACGATAAAAAAAAAGGGCTTAATAGCCCTTTTATTATATTTTATAAACCAAAAATTATAGGTTTACTTGGTCTTTAAGACCTTTACCTGGTTTAAAGCTTGGGATAGTCGCTGCTGAAATTTGGATTTCTGCACCCGTTTGTGGGTTACGACCCGTGCGTGCAGCACGTTCTTTAACTGAAAAAGTACCAAAACCAACTAATGCAACAGAGTTGCCTTCTTTTAATGAAGAAGTTACAGCGCCTGTGAATGCATCAAGTGCACGTGTAGCGGCTGCTTTAGAGATTTCTGCGTCAGTAGAGATTTTTTCAACTAGTTGAGCTTTGTTCATTATTAGATTCCTATTCGTTATTATTTTGCCTTCGCAAATCCTATCTTTATGCATTTTCGAAGAGTTAGCAACAGCAAATTACGATTTTTATCTAAAATACTAAAAAATTAGTAAAAATAGTAAAATTCACTGTAAAATACAGCGAGTTGAGTTAACAAAAGCTTAATTTAGGCACACTATTAGTGCAGCTTTGCACCTTAATGACTCACTCTACCTTTTCTATTACTAAGGTCACTTCCCCAACCTCAACACCAAACTTAACAATAGACGTACGGTTTATCAAGCGGGTATTTGTTACTAGGTACATCCAATCGTCAAAATTAACTTCCAACGAACTGCCATCGTAAGGGATCTCTACATTATAATTCCAATGAAACACACTGCCGTCACTTTCACCTGTGGCTATTCCTAAAACATCTGAGGCCGTTCCAGTTAAAGTGTTATCGTCGTTTAAAGTTATTTTCCAGATACGTTTTTGTGTTTCCCCATCATCGTAAACAAAATCTTCTTCAATAGTGCCCTTATTGCCATCCCACGTAGCGCTTAAATCCACAACAAGCTTACGAGTTAATTCACCTTTAAAGTCTTGTACAACGCCATAGGCTTTCAAATCGCCACTAAAGAAGGTCTTAAAATCGAAATTTGGTTCTGAACCTTTGTAATGTTCAACACTTGGGGCTGAACAACTGGCAATAAAAAAGCTAACGGCCAATACCATGGCGACTTTAACGCGTTTTAGATTAATCATATTAAATCCCTAGTAGTTGATTTCTAATTGATGGTTCCGACGTATTTTCACTTAACCAAATAGCTAAAAAATCTTCAGCAAACGTGGCATCATCAATACGGCCTATTTGGTTATCGTTATGAAAAAAAGTGCTGTGTCCTTGCTGATCAGTCAGCAAGGTTAACGATTCACCTTTTTTAATATTTGGCCATATCGAGAGTAATTTATCTGCATAGCGAGCTGAAAGTTGAGGTTTGCCTAAATGTTGCCACTGTTCATTAGTCGCTTTTACAATGTCTTTAGCGTCAAAATCGCGCAAGTAGGTTAAGGTAAATTTAACAGGCGTTTGCTTGGCAGTATAAGTACCAGAGGGTGTGTAAAGCGTTGCATCATAAACATCCCAAAACAGATATTCCATGCGGGCTTCGCCCACCTTATTAAATTGGGTGTCAGCGTAAGCAACAGAGTTGAGTAAAGCATAGACCATAAGTAAATTTAAAAGCGTTTTCATCGTTACCTCCAAGCAGTATCATTTTATTGCTTAACAAACGCGCCTATTTTACCGTTTATAAATAAAATAAGGGTAAATGTTGCAGCCCATAAAGCACCGTAAAGTGGCCAAAACTGCCACAGTGGCATCCCTAATTCTAGTACATCAAATCGCGAACCAGCCCAATAACTGCCTGGCGCGAATAACAAACACACACAAAATGCTTGCCACGGTTTAAGCTTAGTTAGAAACGACATTGAGGTGTTAATACACAGCACTAATGCGATCCATAAAAACACCAGCCATAATGGAAACGGATCAACTTTAAACTCAAATAGACCTAACTGAACCGCAATAAACTCACACAATAGAGCCAATGGCAGGGCTTTTAAAACCAGTAAAGCATCTTGTTTTTTTTGTGCTGATAAGTAAAACATCAACACTATGACTACAGCAGAAAAAACTAATGAGTCCTGTTCAAGTAGCAGGCACATAAACCACACTACCTGAAACAGCACAAAGTTAATAAGCGAGTGCAATCTCATCATTACTACTCGTAAATCGGGGTTTGCGTGCCATTAAATGCACAGTACTGGTGGCTCGAGTTCTGAATGCCCCCTCACAATAGGCAAGGTAAAATAGCCATAAGCGATAGAAACGATCATCAAACTTATCGCTATCAAGCTCTGGCCAGCTGGCAATAAAACGCTCACGCCAATCGGCAAGAGTGCGGGCATAGTGAGCACCAATATCATTGATGGTGTGGATATTCATATCGGTGTTATTTTTAATTTGTTCACTCATTTCATTAAGCGAAGGCAAACACCCACCAGGGAAAATATACTGTTGTATAAAGTCTGAATTTTTTAAGTAATGTTGATAACGCTGATCGCTAATCGTAATTGCTTGAATAAGCATGGCACCGTCATCTTTTAATAACTCACCACACTTGGTAAAGAAGCTAGGTAAGTAGTCATGACCTACTGCCTCAATCATCTCTATTGAGACCAGCTTATCGTATTTTCCAGTCAATAGACGGTAGTCTTGTTTGAGTAAAGTGATTTTGCTTTCGAGTCCAAGCTGTTTAACTTTATCAGCAACATAGTCGTGTTGTTCATCAGAAATAGTGGTGGTGGTTACATGACAGTCATAATGAGTTGCGGCATAAATGGCAAATGCCCCCCACCCTGTACCAATTTCAATAACTGTGTCACCTTGCTGTAATTCAACTTGTTCACAAATACGTTGAAGTTTGTATTGCTGCGCTTGTTCAAGAGTGGCGTCTTTGCTTGGGTAGACCGCGCTCGAATATAGCATTTCTTTACTTAAGAAAGACTCATATAAGTCGTTGCCTAAGTCATAGTGAGCAACAATATTCTTTTTTGAACCTGCATGAGAGTTTTTGTTTTTTATATGGTTTATACGGTGGGCGATATTGCTAAAGAACGCAAATTTCTTTTCAAACGCATCTAACTGATCTTGGTTAATCGCAAAAATTTCGATTAAGCGGGTTAAATTGTCACATTGCCATTGCCCTAAAATGTATGACTCACCTGCACCCACACTACCTGAAAGTGCGAACGCTTTATACATGGCGTTATCGTTTACGGTTACCGTTACTTTAAGCTCTGAAGACGCATCTCCAAATACATACTGCTGGTTATTCTCAACCAGTACTATTTGGCCCGTTTCAATTGACGAGAACGCTTTAAACACTAACTTTTTATACAAGTTAGTAAACCAACTAGTGCGTTCCTGAACGCGTAAGCTCGATACCTTTTCCATATACTTACCTATATTATTGTTATTACTTGTTAAACAACATAAATTAAAATTTTAAAGTTTGCCTGAATGACCTAAAAATGGGACTTTTTTAACAAACAATTTAAATGCCTGATAGTAAATACCTCTGAAAATAGACCAAGTCATCGCAGGAAAACGCTTTAACAGCTTGCTCATTTGAACATTGCACAATGGTTGACGCTGCAACCTTAATGAAGCATCAAAAAGCAGTTCTTCATCGCGCTTATTTTCTATACGAATCAGTATATTGTCTTTCTTTTGACGTACTGTCCAATGATAGTTCATATCTAAATTCATAAAAGGTGATACGGAAAATACTTTCTTAAAGTTCACTTTTTTTTGTAGGGGAACCAAGTAGTAATGTCGCTCATTCCATGGAGTATTACTCACCTCAGCCACCATGTAGCTAAATTCATTATCTTGATGACCAAAAAAATAAAAGTTTACAGGGCTGAAATAAATGCCCAAACAGCGTAATTGCCCTAGCAGGTATACATGGCTAAATTTTTCATCTACGCCCAGCTGGGCTAGCTGCGCATGGGCACGCTCTATAATGGGCTGATGTTGACTATCGAGTAACCCCTTTAAATAATCAGATTGCTCAAACTTTAATGCTTTAAATCCTGAAGTACCGAGCTGTTTGTGGACGCCATTGAGCGCGTGAGTATTATTTAAATCAACCCACATCATATAAAGTGGGTAATTAAACGCATGGTGTTTTACAGCAAAACGGCGATGCTTTACATCGCCTAAATACACTGCATTAGTCAAACTCTACTCCAAGTTGCTTTGCAACATCGACGGCACTACGTACGCCATCTTCATGAAAGCCGTTATACCAATAGGCACCACAAAAATAGGTATTGTTTTGACCATCAACCGTACTCTTCAGTTGCTGAGCAGCAATTGATTGTTGATTAAACACGGGGTGGTGATAGGTAAATTCACGTAAAATCTTACTTTGGTTGATCCCTTCTAAGTGATTTAAAGTGACACAAAATTGGGTATCAGAGTCTATCCCTTGCAGTATGTTCATTTGATACGTAACCACAGCGGCTTTGTCGGTATTATTATTTAGTAAATAATTCCAACTCGCCCACGCAGCTTTCCTATCTGGTAATAATGATACATCTGTATGTAACACCACCGAATTCTCTGTGTATGGGATAGCACCCAACACTTTGCTTTCTTGCTCGCAGGCATCACCAAGTAACGCTAACGCTTGATCTGAATGACACGCGAAAATAACTTTATCAAACACAGCTTGCTCACCATCAGCAAAAGTAATTGTTGCACCCTGCTCATCTCTGGTTACCGATTTTATGTGAGTGTTTAGTTGTATTTTATCAGCAAAGCCGGCGATCAGAGGTTTGATGTATTCACGAGAACCACCCGGAATAACATACCATTGTGGACGATTAGTAATATCTAATAAACCATGATTAAAAAAGAATTTTACAAAAAATTCCACGCCCACGTTTTCCATCTCTTTAATACTAGTAGACCAAATAGCTGCACCCATTGGCAAAATGTAGTGGTATTTAAAGAAGTCATTAAAGCGATGCTGTTTTAGCAACTCACCGAGTGATTGCTCAGTGTATTGGCCTTTTTCATACAAAGCCTTACACAGTTTGTTAAAACGCACGATATCGTATAACAAACGCCAAAACTTAGGTCTAACTATGTTTCTACGCTGAGCAAACAAACTTGTAAATGTATGCCCATTGTACTCAAAGCCCGTAGCTTCGTTGTGAACGCTAAAGCTCATTTGTGTTGGTTTACGTTTTACACCGATGCGCTCAAGCAGCTTTTCAAAGTAAGGATATGTTCTATCGTTAAATACAATAAAACCGGTATCAACCGCATAGTTGATACCACTGTGATTTACATCTACCGTGGCAGTGTGGCCACCAATATAATCATTCTTTTCAAATAGAGTGACATCATAATGCTTGTGCAATAGGTGTCCGCAGGTTAAACCTGATACGCCAGTCCCAATTATTGCTATTTTTTTCAACGGGTTAATCCTTTTGCAATTTTAAGCCAAAGCGAAAGTGGCAATATTCGCAATGCTTTTAATATAAGTGTGAAACGATACGGAAAATGAACTTCTTTACGACGCTTTTTAACGCCTTTTATAATGTAATCAGCCGCTTTTTCAGCGCTAACAGCCATAGGCATAGGAAAATCATTTTTATCAGTAAGCGGGGTTTTTACAAAACCAGGATGGACTAGTGTTACATCAACATCATTTAAATCCACTGCCAAGGTTTTAGCTAAATAACTCACGCCCGCCTTTGATGCGCCATAAGCTTCTGACCGAGGTAAAGGTAAGTAAGTAACACTCGAACTAACCATCACTAACTGGCCGCCTGATGTTATTTTAGGTAGTAGTGCTTCTAAGCAATAAGCCATAGAGAGTAAGTTAACATTGATAACACGCTCAAAAAGGGCACTATCAAAATTACGAGCATCATCAACATACTCGCAATTACCAGCGTTAAGAATAACACGGTCAAATTGTGGGTAACCTAGGGTCGCAGCTTTAATATCTTGCAAGTTAGTTGCATCAAATTGGCAGGTTTCTATGTTGTTATGTTTTGCAAGTTCAGCGAGCTTTTGCGTATTTCGTCCACACGCAATGACTGTGTCGCCCTGCTCAGCATACTTTATTGCAAGTTGTTCACCTATACCTGATGTTGCACCTGTAATAAGCGTAATCATAATTAACCAGCCCTTTTATCAATAAAATTAATAATGTTGCCCAGTAATGGAATATGCTTATACAAAAGCTCTCCAGCGTTAAAGTAATCTCGGTGATTAATAATTTTTTCACCTTCGAAAACGAGTTTACTGTGCCCTTGCACTGAAATTGTATTACCTGCATTAAGTTTTGGGTGAGAATAATGCATTGTCCAGTATACAAATGCATTATTATCGTTGGTAAATGAATCGGTTATGTCAAATCGACAATGCTTAACATTACTATATAAACCACAAAAATAACGTCTTAAATCTTCAAGGCCATTAATCTCATGCAGCGGATCTATAAAGTGAATGTTTTGAGCGTAAATTTCAGTTAATAAGTCTAGGTTATCTTTATCAAGCTTTTGGTATATTTCTACAAATTTATCGACTGATAATTGGTTATCCATATCACACCTTAAATGCAGCTAAAGCCCTCGCTCGTGCCGCTTTATGATCAACAATTGCCGGCCAGTAACAGTGTTCATTTTGCCCCGTTGCTGCTAAGTAAGTATGTGGGAAATGAATGTGTTTATCTGGCACTTTTTCTAATTCAGGCAGATATTTACGAATAAAATCACCACTTGGATCAAAGCGTTCACTTTGGGTGATAGGATTGAATACTCTAAAGTAAGGTTGAGCGTCACATCCGGTACTTGCAGCCCATTGCCAGCCGCCATTGTTTGAGGCTAAATCGCCATCAATAAGATGCTGCATAAAAAACTGCTCGCCTTTACGCCAATCAATCAGTAGATGTTTAGTTAAAAAACTTGCAACCACCATTCTCAAACGATTATGCATCCAGCCTGTTTGCAAAAGCTGTTGCATAGCTGCATCAACAAGCGGATAACCTGTACGGCCTTCGCACCATTGCTTAAACTCAGCGTCACTGTCACGCCAACACACACTATCGTACTTTTCGTTAAAGTTAGCACCGCGTGATAATTTAGGAAATTCGGCAATTAAATGTTTATAGAATTCACGCCAAATGAGTTCGTTAACCCAGGTAAATGTTTTACTTTTAGAAGTAGTGAGTATATCGGGATAATGTTGTTGTATATTAACCATTAATTGCTTACTACTAACAACCCCGAGGGCTAAGTAGGGGCTTAAACCCGAGGTCCCTTTTACGCTTGGTATGTCACGTACATCATCATAACTTGCTAATTTATCGTGAATAAAATTATCAACTACGGTTGATAAGGTCTCATCGTCAACAGGCCATTTTTTTGAGCTTTCATCACCACAGAGTGACTCACATGGTTCGATTTCTATCGGCTCTTCAGATAACGGCCACTGCAATAAACTAAAATGTGTATCTTGATACTGCTTTAACCACGCACGTTTGAACGGTGTAAATACTTTATACATTTCATTATTTTGAGTACGCACAGTGCCTACGGGAGCAATTATTTCACCCTCGTATAAAGTAAACGTTATTTGCTGTTGGTCGCACTGTTCTCGAATCGCTTTGTCCCTATTAAACTCATTAAGCTCGTACTCAGTATTGGCTATAATATGTTTAATCTCATGCTGCTGACAAAAATCGAGAAGTTTAGTTTGGCAATCGGCAAAAAAAGGAGCGTTTATTACATGTAAATTAACGCCGTATTTGGCAAGTTTTTCGCGAATATAACTCACTCTGCGTTTAAGTAAGTCAATTTGAATGGCTGCGGTATTATGCTCTGCCCATTGTTTTTCGCACACAAAAAAAATGGCGTGTTTAGCACCATTATTTAACGCTTCAATAAGCGCTTCGTTAGAAAAAAGGCGCAAATCGCGCCTAAACCAAAATAGTGTTTTCATTACAAACCGTAACGTAACTTAAGTTCATTAGGATAAGGGTTAAAGTAAATTTGCTTGCTTAAATACTCATTTGGATGAACCTTTAAATGGTGTTTAAGCAAAGTCAGTGGTACATAAAGCGGCACTAAACCCTGGCGATATTCTTCAATCGCTTCACGCATTTCTTCTTTTTCGATTTTTGATAAATCTTTTTTGAAGTATCCTTGTAAATGCATTAGCGTATTTGAATTATTTTTTCTTGAAGCAGGTCGTTTAAGCGCTGTCATTAAACCCAGAATGTACTCATCGGCGAGTGCATTTACGTCATCACCTACAAACGTACCAAGTAAGTGACCTAAATCACGGTAAGCCTGATAGTTATGAGCCATTAACAAGTATTTGTATTGAGCATGAAACTGAGTAAGGCGATGAACTGTAACAGGCTCTTTAACGAGTTGCTGCCAGTTATACAACGTATAAACACGCATTACAAAGTTCTCGCGTAAATGAACATCATTTAAGCGGCCATTTTCTTCACAAGGTAATAAAGGATTATTCTTCATAATCTGTTCAGCAAAAAAACCAATTCCCTCAGACGTGTTACCCGTTCCTGCCTCATTGTATATTTTGACGCGTTCCATGCCACAGCTTGGACTCTTTGCACAAAAAACGAATCCGCTAAGATGGCCTGCTTGTTCTGTGGCTATTTTTTTACCATATTCTGTCAGTTGAGGGCCAACATCACCGGTTCCATCTGGTCGACACACTTTAATAGTATCAGCAGTTCTTACTTGACGAATTGTCGGGCGAGGTATGGGTAAACCTACAGCAACCTCAGGACAATACATTTTATATTCAACATGCTTGGCCAGCTCTTCCATACAAAAATTGGATTTTTTATGACCACTGTCAAATCTAACCTTTTCGCCTGCTAAGCAGGCACTAATGCCTATTTTTATTGTATCTGTTTGCATATATTCTCTTAATAGATCAAGCCACCAATTGGGTTAAGTAACTTGCTAAGTCCTTTATTGAAATGTAGCGCACTGCTAACAACAGTAAAGCACAAACATCCCTCTTTTGTTAGGGGAGTATGTTGGTGACGGCCATCTTGCCAAATAAAATCACCAGGCACATAACTACCCTCTTCGTCTGTAAATTCACCATCAAGAAGTAGGGTAACCTCAAATCCAGTATGCGTATGCTCTGGAATTTCTCCACCAGCATCTATATGTAACAAACTTGAACGTAAATGACCATCATCAAGCGCTATACGAGAACGCGCAAGCTTACCCACTTGAGTAAATTTGCCATGCGAAATACGTGTAAGAGCCCTCGGTAAGATGTAGTTATGTTCGTTGACGCTAATACTAACCGGTTCAACAGAATATACTTCATCAATCGAGTCATCGGCAGTGATCATATCAAGTAAACTTGATTCAATTATATCGTCTGTTTGTTCAACAGTTGTCACATCCATATTGTCACTAAAAACTGCATGCGCATTACTTGCCTCAAGTTTTTCAACTTTTGCTTGGCACAAAGGGCACATATCAACATGTATTGATACTGCAAGGCTAAGTGATGCTGGAAGTGTTGCTGCACAGTATTGTGTCAGTAGTGTTTCACTCGGGTGATGTTTAATCATGCTGATCTCCCATTTCATTACGTAATTTCTGCAAGGCTAAACGTAATCGTGATTTTACCGTGCCTACTGGAATGTTTAATTGTTGAGCAAGCTGCTCTTGCGACATATCTTGAAAATAAACACCGCGTACCACTTCTCTTTGCGCTTGTGGCAATTTATCTAGGTAACGCTTTATTTGTTGATCTTCAAGGTGGTCACTATACTCGTGGTTTGTATCTTCAGATTCGTTCAATAACGGCCAGATATCTTCGCTTATGTTTTCTTCTTTGTTACTTTTCATTTTACGAAGCATATCAAAAGAAGCATTACGCATTACTGTGTAAACCCATGTAGTAGCCGCACCCTTGTCGCTATTATACAGGTGGGCTTTACGCCACACTGACGTAAGTGTTTCTTGCACTAATTCCATTGCTTGGGCTTCAACACCAAACTGCTTTATGCCAAAGCGTTTGATTTTTGGTGCGAAATACTCAAACAAGTACGCGAATGATTTTTTATCGCGAGATTGAGCAACATTAACTAATGCTTCCCTGAGTTCCGTACTTGGCGTTTCTGGCATGGCAGCGTACTTACCTGTGTTAGGTTCACAACGTAGTGATTGTTGTTGACTTACCATAGTAAAATGTCCCGTTATTGCTTTAGTAGATACCATTACGAGCAAAGATTATAAGCGGATCATAATTATTTTAGGCAAATTCGTTATTAATCACAGTATGGAGGAAACTGAGCAAGTTATCAAAGTTAGTCTCAAATGCAAGTTGTTGTTTTTTCTCTATAGAAATGGGGAGTAATTCAAGCCATCGTGCAACAATCCACGTGAGCTGATTAAACTTGGTAGTTTTGTACAGCGATTGCAAATCGGGGTTATTTGCAAAGACTTCTTCCAGTGCCACTTGTAAAAGGTGGTGCTGACCAATTTCGTGGTTATCTTTGTTATACCAATACGGTGTGTTGCAAGCGGATACATCACCGTGGCGAAGTTCCTGCTCATCTTGATACACGTTATCTATTTGTACACTTTTCGATGCAAAAACATCAATCAATAGCATACCGCTTTCGTCTTGATCAAAGTCAATCACATCCATTAAGCAACCTTGGGCACTTATGTTCAAAGGGGTGTCATGCTCAAACGTACATAAAACAAAACCGCTACTGGTTTTTAATGCGTTTTTTACCATCGTTAAATAACGAGGCTCAAATATGCGTAATCGCGTATAGCCTTCAGGTAGTATAAATATAGGTAATGGGAAAATCGCACGTTTCATAAAGTCTACTTCTTTCAAACACTCTGCCTTTATTTACGTGCGCTTTATTCAAGTCGATCAGCTTTAGTTACATCGATTGCTTTACAGGGTAAATGCATCTACTAATTTAACCTCGTTCCCACATTTTTTATCATGTAAACCAAGTAATAAACACTTAGTATACTTGCCACAGGCGCCAACATAATGGCTAATAGTTCGAACTCACTGTTCATTACTTTATTCCCTTTTTTTACTGCTTTGGTTGTGCTTTTACTACACGTTGTTTTTCATCCATGTTGTTATTATTAACTACAGGATTAGTTTCAAGTAAGCCATCAAGGATGAGCTGCGCATCAAAAGAAACGGCTTCCTTAACGGACTTTTCAAGCTCATTGCTTGCTTGTGATACATAAGTAGACACTGTTTTAGTTAGCATATCTGTAATATTTAAATCGACTTCTGTCGCGTTAACCTGAGTTGAGCCTAATACAAGTAAGCTAGCGATTGTCATGTTGATTGAAGTTTTCATAATGATATTCCTTGTTTGTTTATTGGTTAGTACACTTAGTTACTATCAAGGGCTATGCCATAAAGAAAAAAATAGTTAAGTTATTGTTTTTAAATTAAATAAAATAATAAAAATGAAAAGCTTAAAATCTAAATTAGTAAATTTGACCAACAATTTAAAAAATAAAACCAAATAATAGTGTGTTTGTTAATGCTCAGTAAATTAAGGGAAGTTATTTCTCAATTGAAAATTCTAGCGTACACGTGTACACTGAAAACAATCTAGTTAAGTGGTAGGATCTGTTATGTCTGTTGAAGCCCCCTATTCTAAAAAAGAAGAGCTGTTAAATGTTATTAGTCATGCTTTAGGTATTGTATTTGCTGCTTTTGTTTTTTGGGATTTAGTTAAACAAACTAACAGTGTTAAAAGTTATGCAAGTACTTTGATATATGGCAGTAGCTTATTTATTTTATTTTTATCTTCAACGCTTTATCACGCCAGTGTGCGCCCTAGGTTGAGAGCGTTTTACAAAAAATGTGATCATTGCGCCATCTATTTATTGATTGCAGGCACCTACACGCCCTTTTTGTTGCTGTCGTTATCTGGGCTCTGGTCTTGGGCTACCTTAGCCTTTATTTGGACAGTAGCGTTTGCAGGCATCGCTTATAAGCTATTGGTTAAAAATGGCAATAAGAAAGTATCACTGGCTACTTATTTATTAATGGGATGGTTTGCATTAGCCATTGTGTATCCGCTTTATTTAAACGTGCCTATCAATGCACTTTATTGGCTATTAGCTGGCGGCTTATTTTATAGTGTAGGTACTATTTTTTATAGTGCTAAAAGTACTCAATATAGCCATGCTATTTGGCACCTCTTTGTTATTGGTGGATGTGTTAGCCATTATATTGCCATTACCCGCTATGTGTATTAAGCAACAATACACATAGTCTTTTTAAATATCCCCTCATTACCTGCGTTTTTAACTAATACCCTGCAAATGTACTTATTAATGACAAAGTATAACAAAATCTATCTCATGATCTAAAACCTGTTTGCTATACTGTTTCTAGGAACTGAAAACGCCATTGATTTAAATGGACGCGGCTCATACCAACTCGCTTAATTAAGTATTATTGCGGGTTGGTATCAAACAACGCTAGGTGTTATTAATATTGTCATTATCTAAAACACGCCCACAAATATTAAGCTTGTTTATCTATGCAAGACTGGTGTTGATCACTTTTTTAATGTCAACGCTTGCCGCTGTGTATTCAATTTACTTACTTGATCAATACATTTATCAGCAGAAGCAAATCTCTATTAGAGAGGTTTCAGGTAGTTACGTAAACCACATTAGAAATAACCTAAATCAAGCGCTTTCTGCCGCCTACCCAATTGCGGCCTTAATTCGTACTCAAAATGGTAAAACAGAAGGCTTTGAAGAGCTTGCATCTGAAATGTTAGCGCTCTACCCTGGCCTTGCAGCTTTACAGCTTCACAAAAACGGTATCCTTACACACGTAGTGCCACTCAAAGGCAATGAAAGCGCCATAGGAAATAATGTATTAGAAAATCCACTGCGAACTCAAGAGGCCTTTTTGGCCAAAAAAACCGGGAAATTAACCCTTGCAGGGCCGTTTGAGTTATTTCAAGGAGGAATGGGGGCTGCTGCTAGGTTACCTGTCTATCTTGACACTCAAGACGGTAATAAGTTTTGGGGGTTTGCTACTGCGCTTATACGCTTTCCTGATATTCTCCAAAGCGTTAACTTAGCACAACTGCCACAAGCAGGTATTGGCTATGAGCTTTCAAAAGTCATGCCCGATACAAATGATGTGCAAATTATTGTTACCTCAAAAAAACAAAAAATAAAAAATACTGTCGACTTTAATATACAAGTACCAAATGGGGTTTGGGTATTTAAAACTTATCCTATCAATGGCTGGAAAGATAGTAGCATGCTGTTATTTGGTGTTGCCATTGCAACCCTGTTCATCTTTTTAACCACAGTCACTGCTTATTTAGTGACTCGCTTAAGAGCCAGTCACCTAAAACTAGAAAAAAAAGTAACGCAACGTACTCATGCACTACAAAATAATATTAAAGCACTTACCGATACCGAAAGACGGCTTCTTCTGAGTCAAAAAGTAGGTGGGATTGCGACTTGGGAATGGGATATAAAAACCAATATAATCCGTTTTTCTGAACATGGTATTAGATTAATAAACGGCAATGTTAAACAACTAGAAATGACTAAAAATGAATACCTGGCCATTATTTACCCTGATGATCGTGCCGATATCATAAAAAATATAGAACAGTGCATTGACGATGCAAAGGAATATAATGTTGATCATCGTATTGTTAATAAACGTGGCAAAATTCGTTGGTTTAATACCAAAGGAACACTCGTAAGAGATAATCAAGGTAGTGCAGTCACTATGTTGGGTGTATCAATCGATATTACTGAGAGAAAGTTAATTGAAGAAAAGCTGCACTTATCCTCACGCGTATTTAGAGATACCCATGAAGGCATTATCATTACCGATGTAAATCGTCATATTGTTGATGTTAACCCTGCTTTTTGTCGGATAACTGGTTATAGCCATGAAGAGGTCATTGGTCGCACCCCTGCATTTTTAAACTCAGGTAAACAATCAGACTCTTTCTATAAGGATATGTGGCTACAATTAAATAAGTTTGGCCATTGGCAAGGGGAGATTTGGAATTGCAAAAAAAATGGCGAATTATATGCAGAGCTACTCACTATTTCTGTGTTAACAGATGATAACGACGTTACCTTTTATTTAGGGATATTTACCGATATAACCCAAGCTAAACGCCAACAAGAGCAACTTAGCCGGATTGCTCATTATGATTTATTAACTAACTTGCCAAACCGTGTGCTGCTTGCCGATAGGCTTAGCCAAACTATGTTGCAATGCCGTCGTCATAACAATTCATTGGCTGTGGTGTTTCTAGATTTAGATGGATTTAAACAAGTAAATGACTCACATGGCCATGATATTGGCGATAAGTTACTTGTTGCAATTTCTATCCGTTTAAAAGATGCACTGCGTGAAGGTGATAGCTTAGCCCGTATTGGTGGCGATGAATTTGTTGGCGTATTAACTAATCTAGAATCAATTGCCGATTGTGTTCCTGTGCTCGAGCGGCTATTAGCTGCAGCAGCTAAACCGGTGACAGTGAATGACATTGTCTTAAATGTTTCTGCAAGTATTGGGGTGACCGTATACCCTGAAGATAATTTTGATGCCGATCAACTAATGCGCCATGCAGATCAAGCCATGTATATAGCTAAACAAATGGGCAAAAACCGCTATCACTTATTTGATACTAGCCAAGGTGATACCGTTAAGACACAGCAAAAAGGCATAACGCTTATTCGTGAGGCCTTAGCTAACAATTGGTTTGTACTTTATTATCAACCTAAGGTTGATATGCGAACCGGCGATATGATTGGCGTAGAGGCGTTAATACGCTTGCAACATCCCGAGCGTGGCTTACTAAGCCCTATCGAGTTTTTACCAGCCATTGAAAACAATCAACTAATGATAGACGTTGGCGAGTGGGTTATTGATACCGCCTTGACTCAAATTAATCAATGGCAATCATTAACGCCAAGTTTAACTATAAAAGTGAGTGTTAATGTTGCTGCAGTACAATTACAACAACCTGAATTTACTTCAAAGTTAACTGAATTACTATTGGCGCACCCACAAGTGAATGCAACCAATTTAGAGCTAGAAGTGCTAGAAACCAGTGCACTGAGCGATGTGACCCATGTATCTAAAACTATGCAAGATTGTAAAGCGTTAGGGGTTGATTTTTCGTTGGATGATTTTGGTACCGGTTACTCCTCACTCACATACTTAAGACGTTTACCTGCAAGCTTAATAAAGATAGATCAAAGCTTCATTAGAGATATGCTGGAAGATTCTGACGACTTAGCAATAGTAAAAGGCGTTATTGCACTGGCTAAATCATTTAAACGCAAGGTAATTGCTGAGGGGGTAGAAACGCCTGAGCATGCAGCAACTCTTATGCTTCTTGGCTGTCATTTAGCACAAGGTTATGGCATTGCCAAACCCATGAAAGCTGAGGATATTCCTATTTGGTTAAACGAATGGACTGCTGATGAAATTTGGGCTTTAACTGACTTACATAAAATGGATAATTAGTTTATTGCCAGCGGTGTTTTGCCATATTAATTCGTTGATTGTTAAAAGTAACGCCCTCAGAAAGTAGCTTTTCTCGTTGCGTTTGATACTGCGCACTGCCCTGTACAAACGCTATTTTACCTTGGCTGTTAACCACTCTATGCCAAGGGATCGTCGAATCTTTTGCCATCTCTTTTAATAAACGACCTACCAACCTAGCATTATTAGGATACCCCTCAAGCGCCGCTACTTGGCCATAACTGACAACACAGCCTTTAGGTATACTGGCTATAATAGTGTAAATAACCGTTTCTTTATTAACGTCCATTCTTGTTTAAGTACTCCTGGCTGAGTAATTCAAATTGTTGCCAAATTTTGCGCGCAACAGGCCCATGGTGCATAGCATGTTGACGAAAAGCTCTAATTTGTGCGCTAAATTGATGCTCTCTGTCGGTTACAATGATTTGCTGTAATGAGCCAGCGGCAATTTCTTTTTTACAATGGCCTAAACTCATCATTGCCCAACCCGCTCCTGAAAGTAAAAACGACTTTAAGGTAGATATGTCATCTATTTTCATTACCGCAGCCCCTTTCGAATAAGAAAGCCTGTCACTGTCGATACTCAAGCCACTTTCAAACATCGCCAAACACGGATAAAGCTGTAATTCATCATAGCTAAGCTGCTTAGGTAAAACCCCTTTAGCACCCACGATACCAATATCTAATTTACCTATAGGTAAACTTTCCAAATCACCCGTAGCATGAAATAAATCAAACCATGGCCCAATTCCAAGCTCGGCTTGACCGGTATTCACTTGTTCTAAAGACACAAACCGCTTTCCACTGGTTAAACGAAACTCTGTGCTCGAAAAATGCTTAAAAGTATTACTTATGATCTCGTTATAACTTTGCACATGGCAAATTTGCTCGTAGCAGACTCTATATTGCGCTTCATTGCCTAATGCCAGCTCTGTTGCGAGCTGAGTAAGCTGATCGTTAGCGGTTAACAAATGTTTAGCCTCTCGGTGAAAAATACGCCCTTTTTCGGTGAGTTGTAAACGGTATTTAGAACGATCCAGAAGGTCAAAGCCTAACTTAGACTCTAAGTTTTTAATCGCCAATGTTAACGCCGGTTGCGTTTTATGTAGCTTTAATGCCGCTCCACTCAAACTCGCGCTTTGTACAATAGCATCTAATATTTGTAATTGATTAAGTTTCATTGGCCACACAACACATCATAAGTAAAACTTATTGAGTTTCTAAAATTTAATGAATTTTATTTTATATGTTTGCAGCGTATGCTGCACTGACTTATTTAGCCTTTTTTTATCATGGAGATATCATGCCACTGTTTCGCTTATGTTTACTATCTGCGACATTACTAAGTTTAATAGGTTGCTCGGAGCCCGAAAAAGTAGTTAAAGAAGCGCCTATTCGCCCCGTTAAATTATTTAGTATTGGCCATGATTCGCAAACAAACATTCGGAGCTTTCCTGCAGAGGTGGTTGCAAACCAAGGCTCTTATCTTGCTTTTAGGGTCAATGGTGAACTGATTGAGTTTCCTGTTCTAGCTGGTGAACAAGTTAAAAAAGGGCAACTATTGGCTAAATTAGACCCTGAAGATTTTCAATTGCAATATAACGAGCGTAAAGCACGATATGAGCTAGCTAAGTCGCAGCTGAAACGAATAAAGCAGCTGTTTGAAAAAAATATCACCAGTCAATCAGAGCTTGACCAAGCAGTTGCTAATGAGCAGGTCGCCGAATCAGCCTTTAAAATTGCAGAAACAAACTTAGAATATAGCGAACTGCGTGCACCGTTTGCAGGCATTGTGGCTAAAGTGTTTGTAAAAAACTTTGAGAGTATTCAGGCTAAACAGAATGTTCTGCGTTTAGAAACCCGCGACTTTATGGATGTAGAAATACAGGTTCCGGAAAAAATCGTGGCGCGTATTCAAAAAGATACCCAATATCAACCTATGGTTGAATTTGATGGCTATCACGACAAGCAATATAAACTGACACTAAAAGAATGGGATACTCAAGCTGATCCGGCAACACTCACCTACAAAGTCGTATTTTCATTACCGGTACCAAAAGATTTTAATTTGCTTGCGGGTATGTCGGGGCAAGTGGTCATAGATTTAAGCAAAGTAACCCGCTCACAAACGCCTTACACCATTTTACCCATTGAGTCGGTATTTTCAGATCCTAACAAAAGCCTTAGCGATAACGCCTATGTATGGGTTTTTAATCAACAAACCAGCACAGTGCATAAACAAGCCGTGAACGTGGGGCAATTACACCACGACACCATTGAAGTACTCAGTGGCGTAAAAGAAGGTCAATTGGTTGTTTCAGCCGGTGTCCACTCTTTAAAAGAAGGCATGTCTGTTCGCCCTTGGAATAAAGAGCGAGGCTTATAATTATGGGCTTTGCGCAACTATCCATCGAGAAAAAGGTCATTAGCTGGATGTTTACGTTGTTGCTATTGATTGGCGGCAGTGTTTCCTATTTTGATTTAGGACAACTGGAAGACCCTGAATTTACTTTAAAAAAAGCCATGGTGATCACTCTATACCCGGGAGCATCCCCGCAGCAAGTAGAAGAAGAAGTGACATTTCCAATTGAAAATGCCATTCAGCAGCTCCCCTATGTTGATTATGTCACCTCCATTTCATCCAACGGTAAATCGCAAATTACCGTAGAGATGAAAAGCAGCTATCGTAAACAAGAGCTAAGACAAATATGGGATGAAATGCGTCGTAAAATTAACGACCTCAGTCCCTCACTACCAAGTGGTGTTTATCCCAGTAATGTAATTGATGATTTTGCTGATGTTTATGGCGTGATGTTTGCGGTGACTGGCGATGGTTATTCATATGATGAATTAAAAGACTACGTTGATTATTTAAAACGAGAGCTGGTTTTAGTCAAAGGCGTCAGCAAAGTCGCTATCGCAGGGCAACAGCAACCACAGGTTATGGTTGAGGTATCAACCCAAAAGCTGGCACAGCTCGGTATTGCCCCAGGTCATATTTATGACTTGCTGCAATCACAAAATACGGTATCTAACGCTGGACGTATTCGTGTCGGTGATGAGTCTATCCGCCTGCATCCTACCGGTGAATTTAAAGATGTAACAGAGCTGGAAACTTTATTAATTTCAAAACCAGGTGCCAGCGAACTCATTTATTTGGGCGATGTTGCACAGGTTTATCGTGAATACGCAGAAGTGCCCACTAATGTCATTCACTATAATCAACAGCAAGCACTGCTGATTGGTGTTTCGTTTATGTCTGGAGTGAATGTTGTTGATGTGGGTAAACACATAGATGAGCATTTAGCATCTCTTGAATACCAACGCCCTCATGGCATTGATATAAGCTCGGTGTATAACCAACCAAAAGAAGTAGAGCAGTCTGTAGATGGTTTTATTGTTAGCTTAATAGAGGCCATTGCAATAGTCATTGTGGTACTGCTTATTTTTATGGGCTTAAAAAGTGGCGTTCTCATTGGCGGTATTTTATTACTGACTGTATTAGGCACCTTTATATTTATGAAGCTGTTTGCAATTGACCTGCAACGTATTTCTCTGGGCGCGCTAATAATCGCATTAGGGATGTTGGTTGATAATGCTATTGTTGTCACTGAAGGCATCTTGATCAACTTAAAGCGCGGACAAACAAAGCTTAAAGCAGCGGTTAATATCGTAGATCAAACGAAGTGGCCATTACTTGGCGCAACAGTAATAGCAATTACTGCTTTTGCACCTATTGGTTTAAGCTCAGATGCCAGTGGTGAATTTGCCGGTAGTCTATTTTGGGTGTTATTTATATCGCTGTTGTTGAGCTGGATCACCGCAATTACCCTCACGCCATTTTTTGCTCACTTAATGTTTAAAGAAACTGAATTTAAACACGAGCAGAACCAACAGCATGAGGACCCGTATCAAGGTATTATTTTCAATGGCTACAAAGCAACCTTAAATTTAGCCATGCGTTTTAGAAAAACTACCTTGATCCTTATGCTCGCACTTTTATGCTCTGCCGTTGTTGGTTTTGGCTCGGTAAAACAATCATTTTTTCCAGCCTCGAACACACCGATGTTTTATGTCGATTACTGGCAAGATCAAGGCGCTGATATTCGCGCCACTCTTGAGGGCATAAAACAGCTCGAAGCCTATTTACAACAAAATGAACTGGTTACAGAAATTACCAGTACGGTTGGCCAAGGTGCGCCGCGCTTTATGCTGACTTATGCACCAGAAAAGTCCTACCCTGCTTATGGGCAGTTAATTATTCGTGTAACCAATCGTGAAGCGGTCGCTAAAGTAATGCGAAAGGTGCGCGATTACGCACAGCAGCATCCACTTTCAGCAAAGTTGAAAGTCAAACCGATGGAAATTGGCCCATCAACCGATGCTAAAATAGAAGCGCGCTTTTCTGGCCCCGATCCAATCATATTAAGACAGCTATCATCTCAAGCTAAAGAGATAATCGCCAAAGATGAGGGTGCGTTTAATATTCGCGATGACTGGCGGGCAAGAACCAAAATGATTCGCCCCCAATTTAACGAACAAAAAGCTCGCCGGTTGGGGATCACCAAGTTTGACCTCGACCAAGTACTGCTGACTAGCTTATCAGGTAAACAAGTGGGTGTTTATCGTGATGGTACGCAACTGTTACCGATTATTGCCCGCTCACCAGCTAGCGAGCGCTTAAACGTAGACAGTGTTCACGATTTACAAATTTATAGCCCTGTTTTAGGGGTGTTTGTACCGGTTACCCAAGTGGTTGATGAATTTATTGTTGAGTGGGAAGACAGCTTAATTATGCGTCGCGACCGCAAGCGTACTATTACTGTTATGGCGGATCATGATGTACTTGGTGATGAAACACCTGCTAAATTATTTGCTCGTGTTCGTGCTGAAGTCGAAGCAATTGACTTACCGCGTGGCTATGAAATGCAATGGGGTGGCGAGTTCGAATCATCAAGTAAAGCCAAAAAGGCTATTTTTGGTTCGTTACCACTGGGCTATTTAGCGATGTTTGCGGTTACCGTTTTACTGTTTAACTCAGTGAAAAAACCCTTGGTTATTTGGGCCACCGTGCCACTGGCTATTATTGGTGTTAGTGCAGGTTTATTGGTGATGAATGCCCCCTTTAGCTTTATGGCACTACTTGGTTTATTAAGTTTGAGTGGTATGTTGATTAAAAACGGCATTGTTTTAGTCGATCAAATAAACTTAGAGCTCAGCGAGGGTAAATCTCCCTATCAAGCAGTGTTTGACTCAGGCGTAAGCCGTGTGCGCCCTGTTGCCATGGCCGCTATAACCACAATACTTGGCATGATCCCATTATTATTTGACGTATTCTTCCAATCAATGGCGGTCACCATTATGTTTGGTTTAGGCTTTGCCACCATACTGACTCTGATTGTGGTACCGGTTTTATACACTGTGGTATTTAGGATTGATTACCCTAAACAGTAGGCTAACAAAAAACGCAGCCAAGGCTGCGTTTTTATTATTAATACAAAACAATTAAGCTTACTTTTTTAAGCTTAATGTTCCACTGCTGCGGGTTTTATTTCCTGTGGCAGGATTTGCTTTGTGAGTATTTGATTTTCCTACATACGTGGTTGAACGCTTTTGATAAGGGGTATTTCGGCTACTTTTTTTAGCGTGCTTTTGTTGCTCGTCATTATTTTCACGACGTGGATTCCCGCCCTGAAAATCATGTTTGTGAGCAGGTTTAGCATGACTCTTTTTAGCTTGTTCAGTGTAATTGCTCTGCTTAGCATCATCATAAAGTGAGTGTTCTTGCGTTTTGCCAGAATCAGCAATCGAGTCGTTAATAACCGCCATTTCTGCGTCACTTAAATGCCGCCATTGCCCTACTTTTAACCCTTTGAGAGTGACATTCATAATGCGAACACGTTTAAGTGTGACTACCTCGTAACCTAAATATTCACACATACGACGAATTTGACGATTTAAACCTTGAGTCAAAATAATAGTGAATTGTTGGGCACCTGTTTGCGTCACTTTACATTTTTTGGTCACAGTATCTAAAATAGGAATACCGTTGGCCATTTTATTCACAAACTGACGATTAAGTGGTTTATCAACGGTAACCACGTATTCTTTTTCATGGTTATTACCGGCACGTAAAATCTTATTAACGATATCGCCTTCATTGGTTAAAAAAATCAGCCCTTCAGAGGGGCGATCAAGACGACCGATAGGAAAAATACGGTCAGGGTAATTAACCGCTTTGACAATATTACTTTGAATTTTTCGTTCTGTGGTACAGGTAATACCCACTGGTTTGTTATAAGCAATGTAAACCCGTTTTGGTGGCTCTTTTAATGGCTTACCATCAACCAATACCACATCATCCTGTGCAACTTTAACACCCATTTCAGGTAATTCGCCATTAACAGTAACACGACCTTGCTCAATATATTTATCGGCTTCGCGGCGTGAGCAAAACCCTGTTTCACTAATAAATTTATTTAAACGCTTTAAGTCTGTCATATGGCAAATCTTCTTAAATATAAAGGCGCATAGTTTAAACTACTCAAGCTATTTTTTCGCGCTTAATTTGCGCTAATTTACGCCATAGGTATTCAAGGGGGCCTTGCTTAAAATAACGACAGTAGAGTGCAGTAAACATAAGCTGTACAACTACTAAGCAAATAGCGACAAGCCAATAATCAATGCGGTTAAAACTAAGCGCCCACTGAGGGAAAAGCACTTTAAACAATAATAACTGCATAATGGTTTGGCTTATGTATAAAGTAAACGCTAACCGCCCTACCTGTTGGATAAGCCCCCCTATTTGCGCGCTGTTGTTGCATAGTTTAACGATTAAATGAATATAAAGCAGCGCCACGCATAAAGCAGCCAATTCATTAACCGGCTCTTGTAACGCATAGCCAATACCTTGATCATATGGCGTTAACACTAATCGTAAGCTAGTCAGTAACACACTTAACACAACTAACTTAATTAGCCCCGACCTGCTAAATCCATTACTAAATACATTACATTTGTAAGCAACGATACCAATTAGCATAAAGCCAGCACTTGCCCACAGTAATAAAATAGGCACTGTTAGCAACATATAAATGCTCATTGTAATATTTTGGCTAAAATGAGCACCAATACTTTGATAATAACTATTATATATCTGGTAAAATTCGGGAGAATCTCTATAGAGTGGCTCCTCATTAAGCCCTAACATGAACAGAGCTGTGGCAAGTAAAGCAATAAAAGTAAAAAAGGCCGCTTTGTTTTTAAGCTCTTCATCCGTGTAATTTAAATAGCGTAATACCAGTAATGCTGACACTGCATATAAAAACAAAATGTCACCCGCCCACAGTAAAAAACCATGTATTAAGCCAAACACAATAAGCCAATATAGGCGTTTTTTTAATGGCTCGATGCATTGCTGTCGCTGAAACTGAATATAAAGACCAGCACCAAATAATAACGTAAATAATGTGCGAAACCGCCCTTCAACAAATATAAGGCTTAAGGTCTGTAAAATCTTATCGCTAAGGGGTGGTGTGGTGAGTGACGTGTAATTGAGTTCAAAAATTGCGAAGGAATAGCAGTTAATAAATACTAGGCCGAGTACTGCTAGGCCCCTTATAAAGTCCATATTATAATTGCGCAAACCCTATCCCTTTAAATATTATCTTTGTAGCTATCGGCCCATTTTACTGCTTGTTTATAGAGTTTTGGCAAAAAAGCACTGTCTAAATTAATCAATAAGACTGCTTTCTCAAGTGCCCACCAACTTCCTGTTTCATACGCTTTTACTGTTTCCAGAATATAATATAAGTTATTTTTTTCGCCAGTTAATGCAGCTTTAATTTCATCCGGGAATGGCAGTTTATCAACCAACAACGCCATTGGCTGATCTAAGATAGCATCAAGCAAAGAAAACAGCCCAGTTAAAAATGCCTCACCCTGCACTTGTTTTGCGACTTTGCTGGCTATTAACTCACAAAAACGAGCGCGAATAACACACATTTGCATAAGCTCTATCGGTTTATCACGCGCGGTGTGTGCCGTAACAATTAAGCTAACAAACTTTTTCAAACGGGCTTGGCCTAAGTATACCAGCGCTTGTTTTAATGATGATATTTGGCTTTGCAGCGGAAATACACCGCTGTTTAATAATCGTAATAGCTTGTAGGCCAATGCTGCATCAAGCTCAAATAAACCGGTGATCACTTTAACATCAGGATCTGGCTTCATTACTTCTGAGTAAATAGCGATGACAAGGCCATAATTATAATGGATATCCTTTTGCTCTATCATTGCGGGACGCGCAAAGTAGTACCCTTGGAAATAATCAAACCCCATTTTTCGCGCTAATTTATATTCTTCATCGGTTTCTATTTTTTCAGCTAACAGTTTAATATTTTTGTATTTTTTAAGCTTATTGACCACCAGCGGAATTTCAGCCAGTGGCGTAAGCCGAATATCAAATTTAATTAAATTAACCAGCTTTAAGAAGCGTTCCCACTGTGGAGAGTAAACAAAGTCGTCGAGGGCTAATTTATAGTTACTGTGAAAAAGTTTACGGCATAATTCATAAGTGTCGTCGTTGGGCTCTATGGTTTCGAGTAATTCAATAACTACATCTTTGCAGGGTAAAAATTCGCATAAATCGAGTTTTAACGATTCAGGACCAATATTGATCAACGCTTTTTTTCCCGAAGTAATGTGTCGAGTACCTAAGTTAAGCTGGTTTTCCATGATAAGCCGAGCTGTTGCTTGACCATCAGATACACCAGGAAAGCAATTTTCTGGGCTATCGCGAAAAAGTAGTTCATATGCAACTACATTTTGATTACGATTAAGGATTGCTTGCCTTGCCACAAATACAGACACATTACCTACTTTTAATTATTTCCACCAGACTAAGTAATTAAAGCGCAAATAGGAACGGATGTCACTGAACTTTAATAAATTTTTTAATATAAGTATGTAATATAATCAGTTACAACGCTATCCCAACCAAAGCGGGTATTTTTAGCGCTACTTTTTATTGCTTGCCATTGCTTAGGATTAGTTTGTTTTACATGCAAAGCCTCAGATAAACTAACCAAAAGAGCTTCTGCCTGAGTCAGTAAGGTATCACCAGTAAAACAAAATCCAGTCACATTATGCTCAACCGTATCTTTTAAACCGCCCACTCTATGGACCAAACACGGCTGACCTGCTCGCATTGCTAACATTTGGCTAATACCGCATGGCTCAAAAGAACTGGGCATTAAAAATAAATCCCCTAATTGATACATTAAATCGCCTATGCTTTGACCATAGCCTTTTAAAAACAATAAGTTGTTATTACGTGCCATTGCACTAGTAAATAATTGCTCCAGTTTCCTATCACCCGAGCCTAATACAATCAAACGACCACTAAATTGATTTATAACCCTGCATACCGCATCGATAGTCAAACCATCATTGTGTGACTGGCACAGCAATAATACTTTTTGCTCGGTGAGCCGCCCTACACTGGTCAGTAAAGGTCCTTGTTGCTCAGATGCCATAAATTGTAAAACGCGTTGGTGAGCAATATAGTGGCTGCTGTCTAAGTGTACATTTTTTGCCATCCAGCTAAAGAGCGTAGCTTCTATCTGCTCTAAAAGCTGGCTAAGCGTTGTCTGATGCGGGTGCAGAGCGGTGTAATCACAGCCGTTAAGTATCCCAATCAGTTTGCCCTGCTCAGCCGCTTGTTGTAAATCACGCTCAAGACCTTCGCCACCAAAAAAGCCGCCTGCGTCATTACTCGCTATTTGCACTTCTTGGCTATAACTTGGTGAAACCACATGTACTTTATCAGCTAGGTTAATGGCACTGCGCATCGGGTTAAAACAATGGGGATAACGAGGATCACAAAGCAATTGCCCGTCATAACTTAATGAGGGAAACCATGCTTCTAAGCTAGAAACATCGCCTTTAAAAGGGCGAATACCTTGTAAGGCTAAATTGTGAACCGTGTATACTAAACGCAGCTTAGCAAGTTTGCGATAGCGAGGGTCAAACTTAAGTAACACGGCCACACACGCACTGTGCCAGTCGTGTAAATGTAACGTGTTTGGTTGTTTTAATATCCCTTGCAAAAGGGCTTCACAAATAGCGGCATTAAACAGTGCAAACTTACTCGCATCAGTAGCGAATGGACGATTGTCATCATCGTTGCAATACACACTATGTGATTGGCTAAACAAAGGATGGCTTATTACTATTTGTCTCACCCCTTTTTGCGCCTGTGGAATTTCAAACAGAGATAAAACGTGCGAGGCTGAGTTAAACGCAACGTTTACTTCACCAATAAAACAGCGCTCCCCCAACTCAAATCCATAGTCTGGGATCACCACATCGACCGTTAAACTCTGCGCAGCTAAGGCTTTTGGTACATCACGAATGACATCGGCAACACCACCGACTTTGGCATTAGGTAACGCATCATTTTCTGCGGCAACCATTAATACATGCATTTAGTTACTCTTATGGTTAGCAGCAAGGCTTTCACCTTGCTATTTAATTATTGATTTAACTTTGTCAGCATCTCGCGGGTCACCAAAACAATTCCCTTTTTAGAGACTCTAAAGCCATTGGCTTCGTCGGTTTTACGATCATAACCAATTTCTAATCCCGCTGGGATCTCACAGCTTCTATCAATAATAGCGCGCTTTATTTTACACCCGCGATTAACAATAACACCGGGTAAAACCACCGACTCTTCAATAGTACAATATGAGCGGATATGTACATTAGAAAACAGTAATGACTTTCTGACTAATGAACCTGAAATAATACACCCGCCCGATACGGTTGAATCAACAGCCATACCCCGGCGATCGTCGTCATCAAAAATAAACTTAGCCGGAGGAAGCTGCTCTTGGTATGTCCAAATTGGCCAAGTAGGGTCGTATAAATCTAGTTGAGGCTCAGGCATAACCAGTTCCATATTCGCTTCCCAAAACGAATCTAAGGTTCCTACATCTCGCCAATACGGCTGTCCAGCTTGTGCAGGATCTCTAAACGGGTAGGCAAATACATTATGCTCTTCGATAATGGCAGGAATAATGTCATGACCAAAATCACGTCCTGAGCCTTCGGTTTGTGAATCTTTTTGTAATTGCTCAAATAAAAACTCAGTATTGAATACGTAATTACCCATTGACGCTAAGCATGTACCAGGTTTACCAGGGACAGAGGTAGGTTCGGCTGGTTTTTCGTCGAATCTTCTCACTCGGTTCTCTTGATCTACGGTCATTACACCAAAGGTGCCTGCGGCTTCTTCAACCGCAACTTCTAAACAACATACGGTCATATCGGCACCATTTTCTACATGCTTTGCTAATAAACCGCCGTAATCCATACGATACACATGATCGCCTGACAAAATCATTACATATTTAGGTAGTTCATGACGAATAATATCCATATTTTGAAATACCGCATCGGCAGTACCGCAATACCATTCATCACCATGACGCTGTGATGCAGGTAAAATCTCAACTGACTCGCCTAACTCCTTTTTAAAGTGTCCCCATGCACGATTCACATGGCGTATCAGCGAGTGAGATTTATATTGCGTTGCAATCCCTACTCGTCTGACACCAGAGTTAATACAATTTGATAGTGGAAAATCAATAATACGGTGCTTACCGCCAAAATAAACGGCTGGTTTTGCACGCCAGTCTGTTAGCTCATGCAGGCGAGAACCTCGCCCTCCAGCTAGAATGAGTGCATAGGTGTCTCTGGTTAAATTACTTATATAGCGATTTGCATAACTGGGCATATTACTCTCTCCGTTTAGTGTCAGCTGTTAGTGTCAGTGTTCGTTTTAACTGTTTGGTGTGTGGTATCTAGTGGGGTTAAATGCCATATGTCATCACAATATTGACCAATCGTTCTGTCACTAGAAAATAAGCCACTGGCCGCGGTATTTAAAATACTCATTTGAGTCCAGTAGGTTTGATCAGCATAGGCTTTATCCACTTCACGCTGCGCAGCAATGTAACTGGTAAAGTCATGTGCGGTTAACCACGCATCGTCTTTACTCTTAATACTGCTAATCACATCGTCAAATAAGCCTGGTTCAAATAGATTAAAATGGCCACTTTCAAGTAGGTGCATCACGCTGTTTAGATCTGGGTTATTGGCAATGATTTCGCAGGGGTTATAATGCGCTTTAATTTCGTCAACATGCTCGGCTTGGGCGCCAAATAAAAAGAAGTTTTCAGCCCCCACTGCATCGCGTATTTCAATATTTGCGCCATCTAGGGTGCCTATTGTGAGCGCACCATTCATCATAAACTTCATGTTGCCGGTACCCGATGCTTCTTTGCCTGCTGTTGAAACTTGCTCTGACAAATCTGTTGCTGGGCAAATAGTTTCCATGGCGGTTACATTATAATTTGGTAAAAAAGCGACCCTTAAATACTGTGACACTTCAGGGTCTTTGTTGATCACCTCTGCAACATTATTAATTAGTTTAATAATTTTCTTCGCCATCATATAACCTGGTGCGGCTTTACCACCAAGTAATACACAACGGGGAACCATGCCTTGTGTATCGCCACGACGAATACGGTCGTATAAGTGAATAACATGGAGCACATTGAGTAACTGGCGCTTATATTCGTGAATGCGTTTTACTTGCACATCAAATAGCATGTTGATATCAAACTCTACGCCGCATCTTTGTTTTACTAAATCAACTAAACGTTGTTTGTTTTCTCGTTTTGCTTGCTGCCACGTTACATGAAACTGCGGATCATCATAGAAACGGCGTAATTGAGCTATTTGTGCAAAATCGCCTACCCAGTCTTTTCCTATCTTCTCGCTAATGATATGACTAAGACTCGGATTACAATAAGCCAGCCAACGCCTCGGTGTCACCCCATTGGTTTTGTTATTAAACTTTTCAGGCCATAATGCGTAAAAGTCTTTAAACAAACCCGCGGTTAATAACTTAGTGTGGAGCGCGGCCACGCCATTGACTGAATAACTGCCCACAATGGCTAAAAAAGCCATGCGTATTTGCGGCTCCCCGCCCTCTTCAATTAATGATAAATCTCGTTGTTTTTGCACATCACCCGGCCAATGTCTTGCAACCTCTGCTAAAAAGCGGGCATTGATCTCATAAATAATCTCTAAAATACGTGGTAATAATTTAGCAAATAACGACACTGACCACTTCTCTAACGCCTCCGGCAATAAGGTGTGGTTTGTATAAGCCATGGTTTTGGTTGTGATGCTCCATGCTTGATCCCAATCGAGCTCGTGGTCGTCAACTAAAATTCGCATCAGCTCTGCCACAGCAATACTTGGGTGGGTGTCGTTAAGCTGAAAAACATGATGCTGAGCAAACTCAGTAAAATTATCCCCATATTGGTCAATCCACTGACTAAGCACATCTTGTATGCTTGCCGATGATAAAAAGTATTGCTGGCGTAAACGCAGCTCTTTACCATTTTCACTGCTGTCGTTAGGGTACAACACCATGGTTATTTGCTCTGCGAGATTTTTTTGTGCCACCGCTTCTGAATAACTACCGGCATTAAACTCGGCTAAATTAAATTCATCGGTTGCTTCAGACTTCCAAAGCCTAAGCGTATTAACAATATTATTTTTATAGCCAGGAATGGGCACATCGTAAGGAACCGCTAGCACATCTTGAGAACTTACCCACTGGCGGTGTTCACGACCAAATTTATCGGTATAACTCTGTACATAACCCGAGAACTTAACTCGTTTAGCTTGCTCTGGTGCGCTCAATTCCCAAGGGTGACCTTCGCGTAGCCAGTTATCTGGCTGCTCAATTTGGTTGCCTTCTTTGATTGATTGATTAAACATGCCGTATTCATAACGAATTCCATACCCGACTACTGGCAGCGCTAAACTCGCGCAACTATCTAAAAAACAAGCAGCTAAACGCCCTAAGCCACCATTACCTAAGCCGGCATCATGCTCTGCTTGCTCCACATTTTCCAGCTCAGTACAGTAAGCTTGCAGTGCCGTGGTTACCTGCGACTCTAAGTCAAGGTTGAGTACCGCATTGCCCAGCGCTCTGCCCATTAAAAACTCTAGCGATAAGTACGCTGTTTTACGGCGTTTTTGTTGTTTAATTTGCTGATTAGTTTCTCTACAGCGTGCGACTAGCCTATCTCTTATTGTCAGCGCCAATGCATGATACAAATACAACTGCGACTCACCCACCACATCACGCCCTAAGGTGTAATAAAAGTGACGAGTTAAATCATCACTTAAGGTACTTTCGTCAATCACCGGGCCTTCTTGCCAGCCTTTTACCACACACACTTGCTCGTCTTGCTTAGTCATAATCATCGCCTTCTAAATTGGCACTAAAAACCCAACTACTTTGTGCTGAAATATTCACGGTTGCATCATCTTCAACAACAGATGAGGCGTTATTTACGCTTGATAACACTAACGTCCATGGCGCGATAATGGGCGATTGTGGTAATTGGCAGGCCACAGGCTGTTTACTGGCGTTTAAAATAATTAATAACGCATGCTTATTTTGCTTATCAAGCAGGCTGTACATTAAAAATTGTCGCGTATCTTCATGCCAATGTGTTTCATCCATTTTTTTACCTTGTTCGGTAAACCACTTAACGGTAAAACGTTCATCAATATCATCTAAAAACACACTGTGTTTAAACGCACTATGCGCGCGCCTAATTTTTAATGCATCATCTATAAACTGAATCAAACAATGATTCAGTTGTGAGTCTTTCCATGCAAGCCAACTAGTACGATTATTTTGACAATAGGCGTTATTATTACCGCCTTGAGAGTGCGCCATTTCACTGCCTGAGGCTATCATTGGCACCCCTTTAGAAAGCAGTAAGGTAAGTAAAAAGTTTTTTTGTTGTTGCAGGCGCAAGCTCATTATTTCAGGGTCGCTACTAAATCCCTCAACTCCGCAGTTGAATGAGTAGTTAGCGCTGTGGCCATCTTGATTATTTTCACCATTCGCTTGGTTATACTTTTGCTCATAACTGACTAAATCGGCAAGGGTAAAACCATCATGACTGGTAATAAAATTAATACTATTAAGCGGGCCGCGGTTACTGTGTTCAAAAATATCAAACGAGCCATGTAAACGCTTAGCCACATCACTAATAATGCCTTTTTCACTTTGCCAAAAGCGTTTAATCACATCACGGTATTGATCATTCCACTCACGCCAAGGAGCAGGAAAAGCACCTAACTGATACCCACCAGGGCCTATATCCCAAGGCTCACTAATCAGCTTCACTTTATTCAACACAGGGTCTTGTGCAACGGTTTGTAAAAACGTATGAGACGCACTAAAGCCCGTGCTTGAACGCCCTAAAATGGTGGCCAAATCAAATCGAAAGCCATCAACGCCCATAACTTCCACCCAATAACGCAAGCTATCTAGAACCAGTTGCAAGGTTTTTGGATGGTCAATATTTAAAGTGTTACCACAGCCAGTATCGTTTATGTATACATTGGGTTGCCCATTGATAGTGCGATAATAAGTGAGATTATCGAAGCCACGTAAAGACAATATCGGTCCATCACTGCCGCCCTCAGCAGTATGGTTGTATACAACATCTAAAATAACTTCAATATTGGCGCGATGTAATTCGCTGACCATCTGTTTAAATTCGTTTATATCGTCATTAACCAAATAGTCTTTGTGGGGAGTAAAAAAATTGATGCTATTGTAGCCCCAGTAATTTTGCAGGCCTTTAGTAATTAAAAACTGTTCACTTATAAACGCATGTACAGGCAAAAGTTCAATAGCGGTCACCCCTAAACTTTTTAAATGCTCAATAAAGCGTGGATGGCTTAAGCCTAAAAACGTACCTTGCTGTGTTTTTGGAATATCCGGGTGGCGACACGTAGCACCTTTTACATGGCACTCATAAATAACCGTATTGGCCCAGCTGTGCTGCGGCTTATTATTAGTATAGGCAACCGGTGTCGTTACTTTAGATTTAGGCATATCTATCGCATTATTGACCATGCTTTTAGTGCCTATTGGCATTTGCCCGTAATGGCGCTCGCTCCAAGTAAATTCGTTAAATAAGTCTTTTGCATATGGGTCAATCAGCAACTTATGTTCATTGAATAACATGCCCTTTTCATGGTTATATTCCCCATCAACCCTAAAGCCATATAGTGCGCCAGTGCTAAGTGGCGCAACATGAATACTCCACACCCCGCCTTCGTTAATATTCATCGCTATTTTTAATATTTCTGTATGGCCACTTTTATCGAATAAACAAACAAAAGCTTGGCTTGCATTTGGAGCGTATAAGGCAAAGTTGACACCGTTGTTTTGTACAGTCGAACCCAGTGGCAAAGGTGCACCATGGGTAACCTCAAAGCAATTACTCATCATTCACCTTTTGCAAATAAATCGTGGTTAAGCCACCCATGTGTAATGTAATACTGTGATCAAAGCCATGACTTGGTTGTTCAATTGAATGAATAAGTTGATTTGGTTCATCAGTGACATTGCATCCTGAGCCAAAAAAACATGACTCATCAGTATTAAATATCACCTTATAGCTGCCTTTAGCAGGCACGCCTAAAGTAAAGTGTTGATAAGCTGTAGGGGTAAAATTAGCGACAATAACCATAAAATCGTCAGCACTTTTGGCATAACGAATAAAGCTAAATATACTTTGCTGACTGTTATTATTATCTATCCATGAAAAACCAGTAGAGCAACTATCAAGCTCATAAAGTGCTGGATGGGCTTGATACACATGATTAAGGCGTTTAACCGTATCTTGAACACCTTGATGGCTGTGGTGTTCAAGCAAGTGCCAGTCTATTGAATGGTCATGATCCCACTCTTTTCGCTGTGCTATTTCGGCGCCCATAAACAGTAGTTTTTTTCCTGGATGCGCCCACATAAACGCATAATAAGCCCGTAAATTAGCAAATTGTTGCCAGTCGTCACCAGGCATTTTGTTCAGTAGTGAGCCTTTGCCGTGAACGACTTCATCATGACTGAGCGGTAAAATGTAATTTTCACTAAAGGCATACACCATAGAAAATGTCATTTTATGGTGGTGGTATTTCCTAAATAGTGGGTCTTGCTGCATGTAATGCAGGCTGTCGTTCATCCAGCCCATATTCCATTTATAACCAAAGCCCAAACCATTGTGCTCAACACTTTGCGTCACCCCTGGCCACGCCGTTGACTCTTCTGCCACCATCATAATACCGGGGTTATTTTTATAACTGCGCATGTTCACTTGTTTAAGGCACTCTATCGCCCCTAAATTTTCTCTGCCGCCATAGCAATTAGCCACCCATTGCCCTTCTTTTCGGCTGTAATCAAGATACAACATAGACGCCACTGCATCTACTCGCAGTCCATCTATGCCAAATTGACTAAGCCAATACATCGCATTCGATATTAAAAAGCTTTTAACTTCAGGGCGATCATAATTATAAATATAGGTATTCCAATCAGGGTGAAACCCTTGACGCATATCAGCATGTTCATATAAATGGGTGCCATCAAAACAATGTAACCCATGAGGGTCGCTTGGAAAGTGCCCCGGCACCCAATCCAGTAAAATACCGATATTGGCTTTATGGCATTGCTCAACTAAGTATTTAAAGCTGTTGTAATCACCAAAACGACTTGTTGGTGCAAACAAGCCTACCGGCTGATACCCCCATGAGCCATCAAACGGGTATTCACTAATAGGCATAAGTTGTAAGTGAGTAAACCCCATATCAGTCACGTAACTTACAAGCTTATCTGCCAGCTCAGTGTAGTTTAAGTAACGATTATGTTCAGCGCGTTGCCATGAGCCTAAGTGCACTTCATAAATACTAATAGCGGCATCAATATGATTGCGCTGTTGTCTATTTATAATCGCTTGTTCACTGAGCTTAATAGGGGCAGGCTTGTACTGTAATATACTTGCCGTGCCGGGCGCTTGCTGCATTTTGAACGCAAATGGATCGGCTTTATCTAAAACTTCACCACTAAGTGTGGTGATGGCAAATTTGTAGCACATATCGGCGCATAACCCCGGGATAAATAATTCCCATACCCCACTGGCAGGATGAAACCGCATGAAGTGACGATTGGCCTGCCAAAAGTTAAATTCGCCAATCACTGAGACACTGGCGGCATTTGGTGCCCACACACAAAAACGAACACCGTCTACGCCCTGTTGAGTAATAAATTGCGCACCTAAGTGCGCATATGCATGCTCAAGACTCCCTTCGTTAAACAGGTACATCGCCTGCTCATCAAGCGTACTACTAAAACTGTATTCATCGTAAAAGGTAATATTATTGTTTTCATAACTAACATGGCACTGGTAAACATTGCTAGGCATGCTTGATAGCTCAGCTATAAATAAATCACTTTGTTTATAGCGTAATGTGCTAACGGCTTGACCATCAATTAACAGTTCAACCTGCAATGCTGCTGGCAAATACACTCGTATTTCTATGCCAATTTGTGTGCTGTGCGCCCCTAAAAAACTAAACGGGTCTTTAAATCGCCCTGCGGCGAGCGCAGTGACTTGTGCGTCATAATCAGCCAAAGGCGCTGATTTCATATTTTTAATACTGCCCATTTACTCATTCCTTATTGAATGTATTGCACTCAAAAGTGACGCATTATCAGTAAAAATATCCTTGCAAGTATGTGATAACACTCGTCTCCAATTAGGGTACTCTTTATCTGTGCCCGGAATATTAACTGGGTAGCGTTGCTTGTCTAAGTCATCAATTTGTAGAGCAAATAATCGCGACGGCGACTTTGCTAAACACAAAGCCAGCGCACTATAAACAGCAAAAGCATCGGTGCTTAATGACATATCAGAATGTGTGTCTTGTGTATTAATAAAACCGAGAAGTCGCTGCTGCTCTTGTTGACGTTGCTGCACTAGTTGCTGATATTCAACAGCATCAATCAGTTGGTACTGTTGTTTGAGGTTCAAATCGCTATGCTGCCACCAGCCAACAAATGGTGGTACATCATGATTGGCAATCATCAGCAGGCATTGTTCGCTAAGATCGTCGCGATGAACAAATTCATCATTTTGTTGTTTTTCAAAATAAAATAAGCTGTTTGAAAAAATACCGCTGCTCACCAGCGCTTCTTTTACCTCCGGCGGCACAACTCCTAAATCTTCACCTATCACGACGGCCTGATTAAGGTGAGATTCAATTTTCAAAATAGCTAACAAATGCTCGAATGGGTAGTAAACATAGCAACCATCTTGGTTATTATTATTGTTAAAACACCACCATAAACGCCTAATTGCCATAACATGATCTATGCGTAATCCACCCACAGACTCCATATTGGTGCGTATCAGTGAGCGGTAAAACTGATAGTTATTGTCAGCAAGTCGCTGAGGATTTATTGCTGGCAACCCCCAATTTTGACCACTCTCAGCCCAAGGGTCCGGAGGAGCTCCCACAGTCGCATCTTGGCTAAACAACGCCTGTTGGTGTTTAAATTCACTGCCCTCTTTGGCACAACCCACCGCTAAGTCGTTAATCAAACCAATCGCCATGCCTTGGTCAATACAATGCTGTTGGCATCGCTCGAGTTGGCTGAGAGCCTGCCATTGTAGGTAATATTCGAATGACGGCTGTGTTGCTTCCAACATAGCAAGTACATCACTGTGCTGTTTACAAAAGGCAGTAAACTCGTCTTGCCGAGCTTGACTACCCTGTTGTTGAAACTGCACAAAAAGTAATTTAAAGGCATTATATTTATGCTCAGTAACCGATTTATAATCAATAAATGTTACATCTTGCTCGCTTTGCGACGTTAAGCAGCAAGAGGATAAATAATCGTTTAATGCGGGGTTGTTAATACTATCGGGCGATAAGTTGATTGCTATATATAATGGGTTAAGTAAGGCGCGGTTACTTGGATTATAGGGACTAGCGCACTCTGGATTATCTGCAAATAATAAGTGCAGTGGATTAAGTAAAATATAATCCATTTTTTGTTTTGCACACAGCGTGGTTAATTCTAGTAAATCATTAAAGTCGCCAATCCCCATTCCAGCTTGGTTTTTTAATGTATATAACTGAATTGATAAGCCAAAGCGTTTTTTATCCGCAATTTGATACGCCTTTTCTGGTATAGACCAAATTTGTGTACTTGCTGATTGTTCACCCATGGTTAGCAACGCATCATAATAACCCGTAGGTAAATGGGTAAGTGGTAGTGCTATTTCAATATAGCGACAGCCATTTAAAAAATATTCACCTAATGGTGCATAGTGAGCAATTTGATCAAATTGCAGCTTTATATTTAATGCCGCTATATTAAGCGTAATTCTTTGGTGCGCGTCGGTTTCTTTAATACGTACTTTTAGCACATTGCTCAGCTGATTTACTAAGCTAATAGCCGGTGTAAGCGTTAACCAAGTAGCCGCATCTAATTGATAATTTAACTGTTCTATGAGCCCAGTATCATTGGTGTCAACGCCACAGCACTGCAGCGCTAACTTGCGAGTTTGTTCACTAAAAACAACGTGTTCGCCCGTATATTTAGTGTACTCATAGCCTATTCCATGCAAATAAAATAATTGCGATAGTGCGTCCATTCACCAACCTTAATTAATGCGCTGTGTATTTACTATACTATTTTCTGTACCAAAATTATTGGCGCTATAGCCATCAGCATGATGATCATTATCCCACTGCTTACCATTAATTAAATAACGAAAATGAAACTCTTTATCAACAGGCAAACGTTGTTTACATTTAAACACACCCAGCTTCTTATTGAGTTTCATCGGCATGGGCTGCCAATCATTAAACTCCCCAAGTAAACAGACGTTATCAGCATCAGGGTGAGAAAATTCAAACGTGACTTCTGCTTCATTTTTTGTTTTAAAAAAGCGTTTATTCAACATAACAGGCTCCAACTAAACCGTAAGGGTTATTCATCTTTGCCACAGGCCAAACAGCTTAAATAGGCGATGTGGAATCCATTCATTCACATAAAAACAAGCTTAAAGTTAAGCAAAACTTTATTTACGCATTATTACAGTGCGGTATTTATTTTACCGCACCAGATTGGTGCAGTTTTTAACCATTTAAACAGGTTTTTAGGTAAGCTACTCTACTGAGCAATTATTAAACCAACTACACCCAATTACATTACTTTAACTACAATATACACGTTATTTTTTTATTACTGCACTGAGGTTATAAAAACCTTTAGCTTAACAACATCATCAGCGATAATAATTATCTAACTAGCCAATGCGATGAATATTTAAAGACTATGATTAAAAAAAGCATTCTTATTACCTCTGTTATTGTTTTTATTACCATCATCGCTGTTGTTGGCAGTTCAATTTATACACTATATAGTAAAAAACTAGTTTCTGTAGACCCAAAGCTAAAAGAAATTTCAGGCATTGAGTTTGATAAATATAAACGTCTGTGGGCTATTAACGACAGCGGTGATGAGCCAAAGCTTTATCGTCTAAATAAAGACGGCTCTATTGCTAAAGAAATTTTAGTCAGCAACGCAAAAAACATTGATTGGGAGGACATGACGCAAAATAAATTTGGTCATTTTTTCTTAGGCGACTTTGGCAATAATAAAAATGAACGTAAGTGGCTAACCATTTATAAAATAGAAAACCCTATTGATATCAAAACAAATACCACCGAAGCTGAAATTATCAAGTTCACTTATCCAGAATTAGACGGCAGCCCAATACAGCCTGAACAACGTAATTACGACTTAGAAGCTTTTGTGGCTTATGGTCGGCATTTATATTTATTTACTAAAAATCGCACAGAGCCATTCGATGGTATTACTAACGTTTATAAAGTAGGCGATCACGCAGCAAATTTTGACGCCCAGCTGATAGACTCGTTTAAAACCTGCACCACTATGGAAAAGCTATGCTGGATCACCTCTGCAGCGCTCAGCCCAGATAGAAAAAAACTAGCACTACTAGATTCAACCAGCATTTGGCTGTTTGAAAACTTTAAAGGGGATAAATTTTTCTCTGGCGATGTTTATAAAATCGATCTTGGTATTGTGACTCAAAAAGAAGCGATCACCTTTTATGATGATAATACAATCGCCTTCACTGATGAGGAATTTAAAGGCATTGGTGGTAATGTTTATTTTTTAAAGCTCGACCAAGTGTCTAAAGTAAAAGTGCAGCGAAATCATACTCAACCGCAGTAACTTAAAATAGATCTATCTCTGAAGAATTAACTTGTACATTTATTAAGTTCTCGGCAAGCAAATCTTCATAGATACAATATTTATCTCGGCCATTATTTTTCGCATAATAAAGTGCTTTATCAGCGCTCTCTAGCACGGTGATGGGAAAATCATAAGGACTGATACGTGCTAAACCAGCACTGATGGTCATATTTTCAACAAAAGGAAACGATGTATTTCTGACAAGCTGAAGAAATTCAGCCATTTTATTACTAATAGACTCTGCATCTGTGGGCTCAAAAACAATCACAAACTCTTCACCACCAAAGCGAAAAATTAAATCTGTTGCACGAAAAAAATGACGCATTTTTTGCGCTAATATCAGCAGTACTTCATCGCCACAGATATGACCATACTTGTCGTTTATATTTTTAAAGTGATCGATATCTAAAATAGCCAGCCAAGATGTTGATGCCTGTTTTGGCCGTCTTTTTTCTTCCTCTCGGACTGACCCATGTACTTTTAATACTTGCTTTTCAATCAGCTGTTTTATTTTTTTCTCAAATGTTTGTCTATTTAACAGCCCTGTTAATTTATCTCTTTCATTTTCATGAAGAATCACTAAATAGTTTTCAAAAATACGACAAAAAGCGTTCAACATTACCTGAGCTGAACTATCTAAACTATTTGAAACCACAAAAATTGCGGCAACTGTTTTTTCTTGGCGGGTAATGGGTAGCCAACGGCGCTCTATGCCATCCGTTGATTGCACCGTAATAATACAAGCAGAACGTAAGCAGGATATAAGTTCATCCTCGGGGTGAGTAACAAGCTGTCGTTGAGTCCACTCGAATTGTTTTTCACCAGTGACTTTCAAAGAAAGGCTTTGCTCAATGCTAAGTTGGCCCTGAACTTCTATATCTTTATAAACTGAGATTTCTTTACAGCCAATAAACTCTTGGATGGTCGATATTAAACTGTATTCAAGTGAGTCTACGTCCCTGTTTTTTGTTATTTTAATAACTGAGTTTAGTAAATTTTCTTGCATCCGACTCCCTAAAGCAAACTGGGCGTTAACAACTAATAAAACCTAGCATAGACCACAAAATGGAATATGCTAAATTTTATCAATGCTGACCAGCTCAGGAATCTCTTTTTAACTAACTTCAAATCTCAAATACAAAACAATCTAACTGTTAGTCATGCAATTTATAAACTTTTCAGATACCAGCGTGATGGCCACTTTATCAGTGTACATAGCCTCACTGTTTTTTCTTGTAAAGTCAGCACATTGCGCTTGTGATTGTTTAAATTTTTGCTTGCATGAGTTCACTGACTCACCAATGACTTCTTGATAAATGCTTTCATCGCATAAGCTATCGGCAAACTGACTTGCGCCAGTAATAATCTCATCAATGCTGATGGAGGAGGATTCTAATTTAAAGAATATATCGCTATAAGTTTCAACCGTTATGCTATCGGTTGGGCTAAATAAAGTGGCTTTTGCACTTAAATACGAACCACCTATTAATAGGGCTACAGCAGCGATTGTTGTGTATTTCATAACATTTCCTTGTAATGTCTTTGAGCAGTAGTTCTTAAAAACGTCCTATTTTAAGCGTACTTTTTATCTACGAATGCTCTAAGAGTGATAACACTGTGTGTCAGATTTTTTAGTGAAGAAGGTTGCAATATACGGGTAGAAAAGCCGATGGGTTAGCTTATAACAATCCTTGTTCCTAATATCGAACAGATTACAATTAAGTGAGCTTAAATGCAAATAATTAATACTCACTGAATGTAGAAAAATAAATCGAATTAACGCTTAAATTTGGTTTCTAAAATAACCGATGAACGAGTGCGCTCTACCCCATCTAAATTACCTATATCGTCCAGTAAATGGCTCAACTGCTCAAGGTTTTGAGCCTCAACAATGGCAATTAAATCAAACTCACCACTAATTGCATACAACTGCGATATAGCATCTATTTGCTTTAACTCCACGTTGGTTTTAGTGGTTAGCTTTTGTTTGACCTTTATTGAGACATGTGAAGAAACTAAGCTATTTAAAAAATCATCTCCAAAGTCAACGTTATACCCTTTAATCACACCACTTTGCTCTAACTTAAGCATACGGCTTTGCACTGTTGAGCGGGATAAATTTAAATGCCTTGCCAAGTCAGAAATACTCGCACGAGCGTTCGTTTTTAGTACAGACAATAGCTTTTCGTCTTGGGGAGTTATCATAATGCTAATAAATTTCGTTAATTTGGCTATTATTCTAATCATTTTTTTACAAAATAGCACTGCAAATTTAATTCATAACCTTTGATAATGACTTTTTTAACAAGTAAAACGCATTGTATTGCTGAATAAGCCTGCGCTTATCGTTTTTTTTCAGCAACGTATTTTTTAAGTGATTAATTTAGGTGTAAAAATGCAAGTAACCAGAGATTTATTTAACGACGTAATGGTCCCTAACTACAACCCATCAGCAGTTATTCCCGTTCGTGGTGAAGGCTCACGCGTGTGGGATCAAAATAATAACGAATTTATCGATTTTGCCGGTGGTATTGCGGTTAATTGTTTAGGTCATTGCCACCCTGCATTAGTAGGCGCACTTAAAGAGCAAGGTGAGAAAATTTGGCACTTAGCAAATGTAATGACCAATGAGCCAGCACTTCGCTTAGCTAAAAAAATGGTTGATGCGACCTTTGCTGAAAAAGTTTACTTTGCAAACTCAGGGGCTGAAGCAAACGAAGCAGCTTTAAAATTAGCGCGTCGCTTTGCACTGGACAAATTTGGCGCTGAAAAATCTAAAATTATTGCTTTTAATAAAGGCTTTCATGGCCGTACTTTTTTCACTGTAACAGTGGGTGGCCAAGCCGCTTACTCTGATGGTTTTGGTCCAAAACCTGCTGATATTGTTCATTGTGATTACAATGATATTGCCGCTTTTGAAGCCTTAATTGGTGATGATACTTGTGCGGTAATGATGGAGCCATTACAAGGTGAAGGTGGTATTGTGCCACCAACCAATGAATTTGCACAAAAAGTACGTGAGCTGTGTACTAAACACAACGCACTGCTTATTTTTGATGAAGTGCAAACTGGCGTTGGCCGTACAGGTCATTTATACGCATATGAAGGCCTAGATGTTATTCCTGACATTTTAACAACGGCTAAAGCATTAGGTGGCGGGTTCCCAATTGGCGCTATGATCACCACGACTGAAATTGCAGCACACCTAAAAATAGGGACTCATGGTTCTACCTACGGTGGTAATCCATTAGCATGTGCTGTTGCAGAAGCGGCATTTGATACAGTAAATACTCCTGTGGTTTTAAATGGTGTAAAAGAGCGTGAACAAATGTTCCGTGATGGTCTAAATGCCATTAACGAAAAATACCATGTATTTAGTGAAGTCCGCGGTAAAGGCTTACTGATTGGTGCGGTATTAAATGAGAAATTTGAAGGCCGTGCTCGCGACTTCTTAGTTGCAAGTGCTAACAACGGTTTAATGAATTTAGTAGCCGGAATGAACGTTATCCGCTTTACGCCTTCATTAGTGATCCCATTTGAGGACATTAAAGAAGGCTTAGCTCGCTTTGAAAAAGCAGTGAGCGAAGTTGTAAACGGTTAATCACTAAGTAAAAATATAAAGCCCTGAGATAAATATTTATCTCAGGGCTTTATTGGAGTAAGTAGTTAATGCAAGTATTACGTCCTATTACTGTCAATGATTTTGCAGCACTTAAAGAAATTGCCATTGAGTCAGGTCATGGTTTCACCTCTTTACCTGTCGATGATGGGCAACTACAAGAAAAAATTGACCGTGCACAAAGCAGCTTTACTAAAAACGTAGATAAGCCTCTCGACGAAAGCTATTTATTTGTTTTAGAAGACAGTGAATCTGGCAAAGTAATTGGTACTACCGCCATAGAAGCAGCCGTCGGGTTATCTGTGCCTTTGTACCATTACCATTTAGGGAAAACCGTCCATCACTCACCCACTTTAAATGTTTACAATACCGTCGATATTTTAAGTATGTGTAATGACTACACTGGCTGCTCAGAAATATGTACTTTATTTTTGCGTGAAGACAGCAGAAAAGGCTTAACAGGACGATTTTTATCACGATCACGTTTTTTATTTATGGCACAGCACAGTGAACGCTTTGCCGACACTGTAATTGCGGAAATGCGCGGAGTGAGCGATGAAGCTGGACACTCGCCATTTTGGCAATGGTTACAAGAACACTTTTTTAGTATTGAATTCCCACAAGCCGACCACTTAGTAGGCTTAGGCGATAAAGTATTTATTAGTGAACTCATGCCTAAATACCCTATTTATGTAAACTTGCTAAGTAAAAAGGCACAAGCGGTGATTGGCCATGTCCATGATAAAACCAAGCCTGCACTTAAGTTGCTTGAAAAAGAAGGGTTTGAACACCGTGGCTACGTTGATTTATTTGACGCAGGCCCCACAGTAGAGGCAAAGCTCGGTAATATTCGCAGTATTCGTGATTCACAGGTGTGCCCAATTACCATTGGTGAGCTTGAGCATATTAATGAGCAAAGCTCAGATACCCTCGCAATTTGTAATCAAGGGGTCAACGACTTTAGAGCCACGTTCACTAAACACGCTCATTATAATCACGCAAAACACACCTTAGTTATCAGCCAAGAAGTAGCTGATGCACTTCATTTAAATCAAGGAGATGCAGCGCGATTTTTCCGCCTGTAACACTATTTATGAACACACAACTAATTAATAATCAGTGGCATGTAGGCCAAGGCCCAGCGTTTAATTCTGTTAACCCAAGTAATGGCGAAATTGTTTGGCAAGGTAATGGTGCCAGCCCAGAACAAGTTAGCAGTGCAATTGAAGCGGCAAGAGCCGCACAAGTTCAATGGGCCGATATGCCAATTGAACAACGTATTACCATTTTAGAAAGCTTCGTAGCCCAATTAAAAGAACACAGCGAAGAGCTTGCCACTGTTATTGCTAGTGAAACAGGTAAACCACTATGGGAAACACGCACCGAAGTGGGCGCGATGACAGGCAAGGTTTCTATTGCTATTCGTGCTTACAATGAACGTACTGGCACAACCGAAAACCCAATGCCTGGCGCAAAAGCCTTTATTCGCCATAAACCTCATGGTGTAGTGGCTATTTTTGGCCCGTATAATTTTCCAGGTCACTTACCCAATGGTCATATAGTCCCTGCTATATTAGCGGGTAATACCGTGGTGTTTAAACCATCAGAACTAACTCCTCACGTAGCCCAGTTTACTTTAGAGCTGTGGCTAAAAGCAGGCTTACCTGCTGGGGTTATAAACCTTGTTCAAGGTGAACTGGAAACAGGTAAAGCGCTTGCCTCACATCAAGATATCGATGGCTTATTCTTTACTGGTAGCTCAAACACAGGCCATTTATTACATAAACAATTTGCTGGTCATCCCGGTAAAATCTTAGCGCTTGAAATGGGCGGTAACAATCCGCTAGTGGTTAAAGATGTTGCTGATGTGAGCGCCGCCGTGCACGATATTATTCAATCGGGCTTTATTACTTCGGGTCAGCGTTGTACCTGTGCACGCCGATTATTTATTGAAAAATCAGCCAATGGCGATGCGATTTTAGAAAAGCTGATCAGCGCAACCAAAAATATCCTTGTAGATGATAGCTTTGCGGACGATCAACCATTTATGGGTGCCATGATCAGTGAAAAAGCCGCGTTAGGCATGGTTGCAGCGCAAGCTGACCTAGTTAAACAAGGTGCTGAGGTACTCGTTGAGCTTAAACAATTAAAACCAGGCACTGGCTTTGTCAGCCCAGGGATTATTGATGTCACTAATATCGATGAAATCGCCGATGAAGAGCACTTTGGTCCGCTAATTAAAGTATACCGCTACACTGACTTTGATAGCGCCATAGCAGAAGCGAACAACACCAGCTTTGGTTTATCTGCAGGTTTACTTGCAGACAGCGAAGATGATTACAGCCACTTTTTAAAGCGTATTCGTGCCGGTATTGTTAACTGGAACCGCCCTATTACAGGCGCATCAAGCGCAGCGCCATTTGGTGGCATAGGTGCCAGTGGTAACCACAGAGCCAGTGCATACTATGCTGCAGATTACTGCGCATACCCAGTGGCCTCAGTAGAGTCAGAGAAAGTTAATTTACCGCAAACCCTCGCGCCGGGCTTAATTATTGAATAACAATTTTAGAAAATTTAAGGATTTACCATGCATACTGATGTAAACACATTATTTGATAACTTATGGCAAAACTACCTAACAGTAACGCCATCAGCTGATAAAATTCATGACTTATTAGGCTCAACGCAAAAAGACGACATTATTAACGACCATATTGCACTGCGTACTTTTAATATTGAAAAAGTAGGCCTTGAAAAACTAGCTGCGCACTTTTTAGCGATTGGTTATAAAGAATGTGGTGAATATCACTTTGAAGCAAAAAAACTCTACGCCAAGCATTATGAGCATAGCGATCCGACACAGCCTAAAGTGTTTATTTCTGAATTATTAGTTGAAAAATGTTCGCCTGAGCTACAAGCAATCGTTACGGATATGGTGGCACAAATTGACGAAAGCGCTGTGACTGCCGATAATTTTTTATATTCAGGCACACATTGGCAAGTAAGCACTGATACTTACAAAAAGTTATTAGCTGAGAGCGAATATGCGGCGTGGATGTCTGCGTGGGGTTACCGTGCTAATCACTTTACTGTGAACATTAACACCTTAGCTAAGTTTGATAACATCCATGATGTAAACCAAGCTCTTAAAGATGCAGGCTTTGCACTGAATACCTCAGGAGGCGAAGTAAAAGGCTCGCCAGAGGTGCTATTAGAGCAATCATCAACATTAGCTGATGAATGCGCCGTAACCTTTAGTGATGGCGATATGCGCATCCCTAGCTGTTTTTACGAGTTTGCTATTCGTTACCCAAAACCAGATGGTGAAATTTACACTGGATTTGTTGCAGCCTCTGCAGATAAAATTTTCGAGAGCACCAACGCACGTTAACTGTGTTGTGCTAAATTAAAAAAAGCCCGTTTTTGGGCTTTTTTTGTCTCTGAGAAAAAGCTCACTTATAAATTATAAAAACAACGGCTTGTAGTCGTTTTCTAATTGTTCAAATGACAAATTACCAATAAAACGACCAAAGCTCAGCCACGTAGCAAGACCTCTTAAATCTTTAAAATGGGGCGGCACAAATTGCGGGTTTTCAATCACACCTAAATCATGTAGTTGCGATATTAACCTAAAGTCATCAATTGATATTTTACCCACCAGCAATAGCGGTAATTGGTCAATTCTGCCAAGCTGTATCGCCACCCGAATTAAGTTATAAACCAATACAAAGCCTTTTATATAAGCAATGTCTTTGGTAAACGGTAAGCCGGTTGCCGTGCTACCTCTAAATACCCGCTGTGCAAGGGTATAGCTGTCGTCTTTTGATAAACCTTGAGCAACGTAATCTCGGTAAATATCGATAAACTCAGCACCATCAATCACTTTGGTGACGGCTTGAATACGGTTTACTAATTTGGATAAGCGACGTGGTGTTGATTTAAGAGTAATAATTTCCGTCAGTACTGCAAGCCCCTCTTGGGTAACCGTAGAGCTTGGTGTGCCTTTACTCAAACAGGTTAAATAAGGTTGCGCTAAGCCATTTTGAGTGGTGCCTACATGGATCCAGCCCTCATGCACCTCTAAAATATCTAATTCGCGCTGAGAAAACTTAACATCTTGATTGAGCTTAATATTATTAGCACCTGCTGCCGCATCGCTGACAATACCATCACTTAGCATCACTTCTACGTTTATTCCCGGCATGCTGGCATTGACCTGTTCAGATAAAATCCGCACCGCGTCGCTGGCATCAATATTTTTGGGATCTTCAGGCAAAATATCCGCTGCAAGTAGATTTTTTAAAGGCTGTTCGAGCATATCAGCCAGTTCTGATAGCGAGGGCTCACCAGCATGAAACAAATCTTTAGGATGACCAAATAGCTCCACTGATAAGTCGTGAAACTCTGGCGTACCGCGGTATTCAAGCATGCTCAGAACCGTTTTATATTCGGTACACATTTTACCCATATATTGTGCAATTGGGTTTAATTGCCCCAACTGATTAATAATATTACGATGCAATGTTGAAAATGCTTGGCGCAACTCGCTAGGAACAAACCCTAAATCGCGCTGTTGATAATAAGCACGATCAATAAGTGGATTTTTTTGACATTTTTGTCTAAAAAATTCCTCTTTAATTTGTTTATCCCAATTAATTGCATCGAGTATTCTAATTGGTGTTTGCAATGCAATGAGTTGGTCGGATAATTCACGAGTTTTCAAAAGTAACGCTTTGTCTATCATGGTAAAAGCTCAACAAAAAGTGAACTTTGAGCATAATTTATAAATGAAAAATAACAAAGCAATATCATACTTTTTAGACTATTGTTTTTATGATGATCGACCCTCACTTCTATAGCGTATGAGAGATTAAATAAAAGGGACAAACAATGAAAAATGAAATCGATAATAAACAAATTCTAGCGGTATACGAACGTATCCAACAACGCGGGGAAACCACAGAAGAAGGTAAGTTTTATCAAGGGATCACTGCATATTCTGACATAGATGGCTATACCGTCTATTTACAAGGCAGTGGTGTTTTACTTCGCTTTGGGTTTCATAATACTTATCACCTTGATTATGAACATGACAAACACAAAGACGATTTTTTGAAAAAACTTTATAACATAGCCAACGAAGAGTAATGCGATCAACACACCGACGAAACAGACCAACCAGTGCGCGCAATTTGCAGTTTATTAACCAAGTTATTGCGCAATTAAAAGCAGAGCCTGAAAAGCTGCAATTGATAAAAAATAACCTTGCTTATTACCGCGCACAAACACACTTAAAGCGCGGCTTTTTGCTGGCAATAGAACGCTTTGATTGGGTGTTTGAAGCCACTGATAACATCGACGAAATCTGTGACCAGATTATGGCCGATGATTATATTGGCAATCGCTTAAGACGTTATCCCTTATTATTTAAAGGTGTTGTTGAAAGCTAAACAGCGCCTTATTTTTCTCCTACTTCGCGTTAACATTTGTTTAATTTACCTCCCATATTTCTCTTTGAAACCGGATTTTGATCGCAACAACATATCTATTCCCTTTACCTTTATATAAATGCCCTGCTGGTAAAAAATACAATTAGTACTCTAATAGTTATCGCACTAACAAATAAATCACTAAAAGTTTCACTCACCTCGTAAAGAATTGATTACACTATAAAGAACAACACCAATAAAACATACAAATCATTGTTATTTAAAGACTTTAAACAAGGTCTTGAGTTGTTAACTTTGCATCATTTCATACTCATTTTGTTAATTATTTATCCATACTTTACTCTCTTGCCATTTACACAAGCCTTGAATTGTTAGAGCTATTACCTTAAGCTTATCTTTATTGAACGATCAATTAATAAAAATTATGCCTAAAGTTGGAATGGAACCTGTAAGGCGTCAGCAGCTAATTGACGCGACCATAGAGTCAGTTGCTCAGAAAGGATTACAGGCAACCACTATTAATAGTATTAGCAAAAATGCAGGAATGTCATCGGGTATCATTAGTCATTACTTTGGTGGGAAACAGGGGCTAATTGAAGCAACTGTGCGTTACTTACTCTCGAACTTGAAAAACGACTTAATTAGTAAGGTTGATGAAAATACCACAGCAACTCAAAGGTTAATGTTTATTGTTGAATCAAACTTTGCGCTAGTACAACAACGAAAAGACACCACTCGAACGTGGTTAAGTTTTTGGGCGCAATCAATGCACGATAAGGAACTTCATCGTTTACAAAATGTAAACAGTAAACGCTTGCAAAGTAATTTAACCGTTTCATTTAAGCAATTAATGCCTTTAGCGCAAGCAACCCTCGCGGCTGAATTAACCGCAGCAATGATTGATGGCTTATGGCTTCGTGCCGTATTAAGCCAATCAGACGAAAATCAGTTTAAACACAGTGAATCACTAGCTAAAAACTACGTGCATTCACTTATCAAGCAATATGGAGCCTAACGTGACTACACCTATCTATCAAAACTTTATCAACGGCCAATTCCTTGCAAATAAAAGCGGCGAAACATTTGATGTAGTAAATCCTGCAACCGGCCAGGTAATTTATGCCGTTGAAGTCGCTGACCAGCATGTTCAAAACGCAGCGATAGAAAGTGCAAAACAAGGCTTTAAAGTTTGGTCAGCGATGACCCCTATTGAGCGCAGCCGTATTTTACTAAACGCCGTTGCTATTTTACGCGAGCGCAATGATGAGCTTGCACTGGTTGAAGTGCTCGATACTGGTAAACCAATGCAAGAAGCTAACTGCGTAGATGTTGAAACAGGCGCAGATGTAATTGAATATTTTGCAGGTCTTGCCCCTGCACAAGTTGGTCAACAACAAATGGTTGGCGATGACTTTTACTACACACGCAAAGAGCCTTTAGGTATTTGTGCCGGTATTGGTGCATGGAACTACCCATTACAAATTGCATGTTGGAAATCAGGCCCAGCCCTCGCAGCGGGTAATGCATTTATTTTTAAGCCGTCTGAAGAAACGCCGCTTGGTGCAATTAAATTAGCCGAGGTGTTTATTGAAGCAGGCGTTCCTGCTGGCGTATTTAATGTAGTTCAAGGCGCCGGTGAAGTAGGCCAATGGCTTACTGCACATCAAGATATTGAAAAAGTATCATTTACTGGTGAAGTAGGTACCGGTAAAAAAGTAGTCGCCAGTGCTGCAGGCACATTAAAAGATGTGACTATGGAGCTAGGTGGTAAATCGCCATTATTAGTATTTGACGATGCCAATATAGAACAAGCAGTAAGTGCTGCCATGCTAGGTAACTTTTATACCCAAGGTGAAATTTGCACGAACTGTACTCGTATATACGTGCACAAAAATGTGTACCAACAATTTATCGATGAACTTAAAGCTCGGACCGAAAAAAATATTATTGCCGGTGACCCGCAAGATCTAAACACTAACTTTGGCGCGCTTATTTCTAAAAAGCATCAAGATTTAGTAATGAGCTACATCAATAAAGGCCTTGAAGAAGGCGCAACACTATTAACGGGTGGCTCAACGCTTTCACCAGCATCAGCCCCAAATGGCTATTTTGTAGCGCCAACAGTATTTGTTGATTGCAACGATGAAATGACTATTGTTAAAGAAGAGATTTTTGGCCCAGTAATGAGCGTTTTAGTCTTTGATGATGAAGATGATGTAATTGCCCGCGCTAACGGCACTCACTTAGGTTTAGCTGCAGGCGTTTTCACCAGCGATATTAAACGCGCTCATCGCGTAATTCATCAGCTTCAAGCCGGTATTTGTTGGATCAATGCTTACGGTAACTCACCAGCAGAAATGCCAGTGGGTGGTTATAAACAATCGGGTATTGGTCGTGAAAATGGTATGGAAACACTTGATCATTACACGCAAACTAAGTCTGTTTATGTTGGCATGGCCGACATAGAAAGCCCGTTTTAAGGAATCATTATGAACCACTCTTTTGATTATATTATTGTAGGCGCGGGCTCAGCTGGATGTGTGTTAGCAAATCGCTTGTCTGAAGATTCAAGTAACAAGGTATTGTTACTTGAAACCGGCGGCAGCGATAAAAGCATCTTTATAAAAATGCCTACTGCATTGTCTATTCCAATGAATACCGATAAGTTTGCGTGGCAATTTCATACGCAACCAGAGCCACACTTAGATAACCGTGAAATGCACTGCCCTCGCGGTAAAGTCCTTGGCGGCTCATCTTCGATTAATGGCATGGTGTATGTACGTGGCCATGCTAAAGATTTTGACGAATGGCAACAACACGGCGCTAACGGCTGGGATTACCAAGCGTGTTTACCGTATTTTAAAAAGGCAGAAAGCTTTTACCTAGGTGAAAATGCTCATCGTGGTGGTAAAGGACTGCTAGGTGTTAATAACGGCAATAACATGCAAAACCCGTTATACACTGCTTTTGTTGAAGCAGGTGCTGAGGCAGGTTATGCCACGACCAATGATTACAATAGTGCTCAACAAGAAGGCTTTGGCCCTATGCACATGACTGTTAAAAACGGTGTGCGTAGCTCTGCTTCTCGCGAGTACTTAGACCCAATTAAGCATCGTAGCAACTTAACAATCGTTACCGGTGCACTTGCTCAGCGCGTTATTTTAGACGGTAAAAAAGCAACCGGTGTTGAATACAAACTCAATGGCGCAGTTAAAACTGAAAAAGCAAATAAAGAAGTTATCTTAAGCGCAGGTTCTATTGGTTCACCACACCTACTTCAGCTTTCAGGTATTGGTGATACTCAAGCACTTGAGAAAGCAGGCGTTGAAGTAAAACATCACTTACCAGGTGTAGGCCAAAACTTGCAAGATCATTTAGAGTTTTACTTTCAATATAAGTGTAAACAACCGATTACTTTAAACGGTAAATTAGGCTTGTTCTCTAAAGGTTTAATTGGCGCAAAATGGCTACTAACTCGCAAAGGCTTAGGCTCAACTAATCATTTTGAATCATGTGCCTTTATTCGCTCAAAGCCAGGTGTTGAATGGCCTGACATACAGTATCACTTTTTACCGGCCGCTATGCGTTACGATGGCCGTAGTGCTTTTGCAGGGCATGGTTTTCAGGTGCACGTAGGTCATAACAAGCCTAAGAGCCGAGGCAGTGTCACCATTGCATCAGCTGATCCAACACAGCCACCTAAAATTGTATTTAATTACCTAGAGCATCAAGATGATATTGAAGGTTTTAGAGCGTGCGTACGATTGACGCGTGAAATCATTGAACAACCTGCATTTAACCAATTTCGTGGTGAAGAAATTCAACCAGGGCAACAAGTTCAAACTGATGAGCAAATTGATGCCTTTGTGCGCCAAGCAGTAGAAAGTGCTTACCACCCTTCCTGCTCTTGTAAAATGGGTGAAGACGACATGGCCGTGGTTAACTCAAACACCCAAGTGCATGGCATACAAAGCTTACGTGTGGTTGATTCGTCAATTTTTCCAACCATACCTAACGGTAATTTAAATGCACCAACCATTATGGTGGCCGAAAAAGCCGCTGATATTATTTTAGGTAATAACCCCTTAGCTCACACAGGAGTTGATGTTGTGAATGCCACTAATTGGCAAACTACACAACGAAATAAAACCCTTTAATTTAGCCTGCCATAAAGGCCACTCTTTTAAGCAAAATGCTTTAAGGAGTGCCTTTATGCGCCTTGCAGTGGCTCACAAGCATAAATAGGTTATGCCTGTGTTAATGCAAGCACAATAAAAAACGGAGTATATATGTGTTACTTTTATTCATTCTGGGAGGGCGATAATGACTATTTGGCTTAATGCTGGCATTATTTTCACCTTACTTGCGATTGTTGCTATTTTAATTAAATGGGGCAATGTACGCGTAGTAGGCGTCACACCAGTGAGAACATTCACCTTTATAGCAATCCTGTTTACCTCGGGCCTAGACGTTGGCCTCATTATGTTTCCTTTAACCGAATTTGCCGGTTATGCAGACATAAAAGCAAGCCCAGAATATGCATTTGCCAACCCTCTCTCTATTGAGTTTGGTTATTGGGGATTTTTAATTTGGGGATTTTATTTTCTTACGTGCTTTTATTTCTGTGTAATAGAACCCAAAGTAAAATTTTTTGAAATTCCATGGGTTAAATTTTTAAACAACGTAGTTATCATTGGTACCTGTGCGTTTACCGCTTACTTATTACTGAGTAACTTGCCGTGGTATTTACCTGAACTCGGTGATGGCTCAAATGTTATTCCAGAGTTTTACTTAATCGTACTTGCCGCTATTTGCTTTGCGGTGTATTCAAGTACCGATATTAAATATGTTCGCTTTTTAAGTATTTCGACTACCTGGTTGTTTATCGCCCTAATTGGCTTTATGTGGGCTGATGCGTTTTTATTTGGCGACAGTGAACTATCTGCATTTACTAAAAACATCGGATTAATTGGTAATTACTTTGCCAATATCAATGAGTTTGTATTACCACTGAATGATTACCATGAGTTTTACCTATTTTGGTGGTTTGCATGGAGCATTATGATTGGTCAATTTACATCGCGCTTTGTTGGCGGTTTAAAAACCTATCAAGTCCTTGCCGCTATGCTTATTTTCCCATCAATTCCAATCGCTATCTGGTTTAGTGTGTTATATCACTACCATGAAGCCGGCATTCCAACCGAAGGAATTAAAAACTTTGCTATGGTGTTTGTAGGCGTAGTGTTTGTTATTAACTCCCTTGATTCATTGATCCGTTTATACACAGATAATTTAAACTTAACCGTAAAGCGCTTTGGTAAATTTAAGTATATTGCCATGAACGTTGTCGCTTTATCGCTACTAACACTGCTATTTAAGCTTGAGTTTTTGCAAATTCAATGGGTTGGTGCTTTAGTTATAGGGTTATTCTTTATTTGCCTTGGTTTTATTGCCTACAGCAAACTTAAAACGGTCAGCAATATCGAAGGATCGCCTAAAGCGAATAAAATTGATTACACAAAAATAGAAACTATCAGCTAGGAAAACACATGAAAAATAAATTAAAACACCTTTTTATCGCTTTACCGTTTACCGTTTTATCAACAACGGCAGCGGCTAACTGGTCAACAACGATTACGGCTGCATCTGATTACACCTTTAATGGTGTATCACAAACAGATAACGATCCGGCTCTGCAAGCAAGCCTTGACTACGCGTATGATAACGGTGTTTATGCCGGTGTATGGGCATCAAATGTAGATTTTGGTGATGACACCGATTTTGAACTAGATGCTTATGTAGGCCGATACGTTCAGTTAAATGAACAAGTTAGCCTTGATTACGGTATTGCTTATTACACCTACCAAGGTAATAACAGCGATGGTAACTACGCAGAAGCGTATACTAAATTTGGTTACGCGAGTGAATATGGCCAAACAGAGCTTAACTTTTGGTACAGCTGGGATTACTTTGGCTACGATACAGGCCATGTGATTTCTATGATTGCGCATACTTATGAGCTTGCGCCAAATCATGCAATTCGTGCCAGCTTTGATATTTCAAATTCACTCGATGGCAATAAATTTGAGTGGGATGCACCTAAAGGCGACAAATCGTATTATCACTACCGCTTAGCATACCAAACGAGCTATGAAGGGTTTGGCATTGAAGTGGCAGCTGAAAATACCAGCCTAGACTACGATTACGCAGATGAGCGAATTGTACTCGCTATTTCACGTACTTTTGACTTGTAATTATCGCGAGAATAAAGAACGTTAGTCTTAATTGACTAACGTTCTTTAATATCCATAAGCTAATAATATTCAATATTTTTCTTATGAATACATTAATTAAATTGTATGGTTACTACCGATTAATTATTTTTATAAAGTGTCGTAAATAAATTACCCACGTAAATTAAAACATACCATCTATAAGCTCTATAATTTTCTCTTCTGCATTTATGAACTTATCTAGGCCTCCACCTGTGCGATAAGATGCTTGGGCTATTTTCTCATTTGTTTCTATGTCTTTAATCCATATATTTGCATATGCCATATATAAAGCTAGATCCCAACGCCAGTTGGCTACATAGTAGGCCACAGCATTACAATCTTTAGTATCTCCATTTAGTAAATCCGTCTGATAATCTTGATGTTTCAATACATAATTTGCTGATATTACTCGTGTATTTACATCATTTTTAGAAAATCCTTTTTTCATAGCGTCTATAACGCCTTCTCTTACTTCTTTGTGTTCTGCTATACAAACCGTTTTAGGTTTATTTATTTCAAATCGTGTTATGTCTTGCTTTGCAGCACAGCCTGCTAATGTAGTAACTATTGCTGCTGTAATTGTTATTTTTAATATTTTCATATTCATCCCTTTTGTTTTAATGTTTAAAGCTGCCACGCATAACTGACTTTAGTAAAGAAAGTACGTTGGTCACGCTCAATGCTTTTTAACGAGTCATCCTGATAACCTTTATCTGAATACCCTAAGTAAAATAACGTTTGTGCGTTAATTTTGTATGAGTACACCAGCTGAGTACCGTAATCTTTGTTGATTTCGCTAACCTGATAAAAGTAAGCATCTTCATTTCTGTCTATATCTTCAAACTGTAAAATCAGCTTAAGCATAGCGCGCATACTAAACTTATAATAAAGCCTAAAATCAACTAAGTTTGCGGTAAAAACACGTCGCCCTTGGTAATCATCTAAATGACTATAATTATGTCTAACATCTACCTGCCAATGATTATTAATATCCCAAACAGCCTGCGATTGTGTGGTTAAAACATCGCCTAGCTGTTCATTGGTGTAATCTATACGGCTTGCATATTCGGCATATAACGATAATCTCAGATCTTTCGACGGTCTAAAAGCCGTATAAAAATAACCAATATTTTGGTTATAAAACTTGCCGTTATAATTTTCATAGCGATTTAACAAACCCAGCTCAAATACAGACTGCTTTTGACCTTGAAAGGTCATGTAACCTTCGTATTCTTCTTCAAGTAACTCGCCATTCTGCGCCCAGGTTTTATCCCAATCGGCGGTGTATGACCAGGTAGTTAGCATGTCATGTTCATCACCATACCAAGTTTGACCGCCACCAAAGCCTACTTTTTTGTAGTCTACTTTTTCTTGATAACCTAAGTCGGTACGGTAATCTTCACCAATATTGTCATAGGTAGCGTAAAGCTTATAATCGCGCTTATCGCGAGTCAGCTTTAATGCATACGCCATATCCGATTGCGTGTCTGCTAAATTGTAGTTATCAACTAAAAACGGCGAGTTATTGGTATCAGCATTCGCGATTTGATAATTAAGCGTATCTGACTGATTAAACCAATAGCTGCCATCAACCGATAGCACCGTGTTATGGTAGTCGCTACTTTCGCGATGCGTTGAAGTAACACCAATAGTGCCTTGTTGGCCAATATCATATTGATAACGCGCCACCGCCGCTTTGGTTTTATCATTTAAGTTGGCAAAGCCCGAGCCTTGGTTACTTGGCAATAAAATATTACTGTTATCGTCATCTGCAAACATCAGCGCATAACTATGACTGTCGGTTTTACCAGTGAGCTTGGCTCCAATATTTGGCTCAGCTATGGTGCGGGTGTAAAGGAGTTCAAATAAGTTACTTTTAAAGTAAGACGCGCCATCTAAGAAAAACGGACGCTTTTCAGCGTAATAAATAGAGTAAGTGGTGTTTACATCCAGTTCTAAAGAATCGGTTTCTACCTGAGAAAAGTCTGGGTTTATTGTGGCATTAATTACCGCATCTTTGGTAACCCCCCAACGAAGATCAAGCCCTATCTCAGTGTCTACATCGCCATTATCCCACGCACCCGGTACCTGTGTTTTTTGATCGTTTCTAAGTGTGGTTAATGTTGGCGTTAGCTGTAGGTTTTTACTTGGTGCTAAATTATTAAATCCGGTTATTTTGTCAAACTGACATAAACTACATTTAATATCACGGTCAAAGCCTGTGCTTGATAATTGATACAACACATCACGCTGATAGTTTCGCATTACAGCAAAACCCCAGGTAGATTGATCTTTATTTTGTGCAAATCGAAGCGCTTTAAACGGAATACGCATTTCAACTACGTAACCTTGCTCGTTTATGGTACCGGCACTGTCCCAAATGGCATCCCACGATAAGTCTGACACCCATTCATCGGTATCCGTCATGCGAAGGTCACCTTGAGCGCCCAGTGGGTTTACATAAAACTCATAGCCTGTACGTTCATCGTTAAAGGTATCGATGACCAAGCCGACGTTGTCATCTTGCCAAAGTGTATCTCTATCACGAAGCGCCGCGCGAATTTTACTCGGATCGGGGTCGTAAGCTACAAACGCAACATATAAATTATGACCATCGTCATAAAGGTATGCATCGGTTTTTACTGGCGGTGTACCTTTTTCATTCGGCTCATCTTGATAATTTACCGCAACATGTGTTGCTTGTTGCCAATGTGGCTCGTTAAGCACGCCATCTACATCAATATTTTTATTAATGTGCGCTAGTTGATAATTAAGCTTATCGGCGAATGCATTAGGGCTAAGAGTTAAACCGAGGCTGAAGCTGATAAAAAACAGCAATGTTGTTATTTTTATAGGTATAAAGTACTGCATAAACATCCATTTAGGTTTATTTACTAGTTAAAAGTAAACTTTGCTCAGGAGTGTAAATTATACAGGTACATTTGTTAATAGTTATGCACTATTATTTGCAATAAAATTAACAAAAAACTAATACAAAGCAAAAGGGAATGATTATGTGTCGAGAAGTTTTAATTTATTGGCAACGCCATTCCAGCTATCGGCATCTTCTGGGGCGGGTTTAACTTGCGTGATGCGTGGCCATATTTCTGCTAGCTCCGCATTTAATTGGGTAAACTCTTTTTGCGATTCAGGTAATTCATCTTCTTGAAAAATAGCATCGGCAGCACACTCAGGTACGCATAAACCACAGTCAATACAGTCAATTGGGCTAATAGCCAAAAAATTAGGACCTTCAAAAAATGCATCTGCAGGGCATACTGATACGCAATCAGTGTACTTACATTTTATACAATTTTCGGTGACTACAAACGCCATAATGGTTTAATACCTAATGTTTTACAATAACAGCTGCGGATCATACCCAACCCTTACCAAAACACAATAAATAAGTGCCAAAAGTGGGCAATTTAACGTAACATATGGCGCTTATAAATCAGCGCTTTGTGCACACCCCTTATTGTGAGCGGAATTTAATCCCCGCTATGACACCTAAAGAGATATTAATGATACGTTTAACCGAAATAAAGCTGCCGCTTGACCATGACGAAAATGCCATTGGCCAAGCTATCATCAATAAATTAAATATAAGCCCAGAGCAGCTACACAGCTACAATGTGTTTAAACGCGGTTACGATGCACGTAAAAAAAGCGCCATTTTACTGATTTACACGCTTGATATTGAAGTGGATAACGAAGCACAACTGTTGGCCTCGTTTGAAAAAGACCAACACGTTAAAGTCTCCCCCGACACCAACTACAAATTTGTAGCGCACGCTAATAGTAGTATTACAGAACGCCCTGTAGTGATTGGCTTTGGCCCTTGTGGCTTATTTGCCGGTTTAGTGCTGGCACAAATGGGCTTTAACCCAATCATTTTAGAGCGCGGCAAAGAAGTGCGTGAACGCACCAAAGACACCTTTGGCTTTTGGCGTAAAAAAGCCCTCAATACCGAATCAAACGTACAGTTTGGTGAAGGTGGCGCAGGCACGTTCTCAGACGGTAAGCTCTACAGCCAAGTAAAAGATCCTAAACATTATGGTCGTAAGGTGATTACTGAGTTTGTAGAGGCTGGTGCTCCTGAAGAAATTTTATACGTTAGTAAGCCGCACATTGGTACCTTTAAACTGGTAACCATGATTGAAAAAATGCGCGCACGTATTATTGAACTTGGTGGTGAAATTCGTTTTAGCACTCGCGTTGACGATATTCATTTAGACAACGGCCAAGTGACTGGGCTTACACTTTCTAATGGTGAACAACTTGAAACTCGCCATGTGGTATTAGCGGTTGGCCACAGTGCCCGCGATACTTTTAAAATGATCCACGATAAAGGCATTTATGTTGAAGCTAAACCCTTTTCAGTGGGCTTTAGAATAGAGCATAAGCAATCAATGATTGATGAATGCCGCTTTGGCGATAATGCGGGTAACCCTATTTTAGGCTCTGCAGATTACAAATTGGTACACCATTGTAATAATGGCCGTACTGTATATAGCTTTTGTATGTGCCCTGGCGGCACTGTGGTTGCCGCTACATCTGAAGAAGGCCGAGTGGTCACCAATGGCATGAGCCAATATTCACGTAGTGAACGTAATGCTAACAGCGCCATTGTAGTGGGTATTTCGCCAGAAAAAGACTTCCCAGGGCATCCCCTAGCCGGCATTGATTTACAGCGTAAGCTAGAAGAGCAAGCCTATGAACTTGGTGGTAAAAACTACGATGCCCCTGCACAGCTTATTGGCGACTTTTTAAAAGGTAAATCATCGGCTAATTTAGGCGATGTACAACCCTCTTACACACCGGGCATTAAGCTTACTGATTTGAGCAACGTATTACCTCCTTTTGCGATTGAAGCCTTGCGTGAAGCAATTCCTGCTTTTAACAAGCAAATTCGTGGCTTTTCAACCAATGATGGCTTACTCACTGGGGTAGAAACGCGTACTTCATCACCTATCAGTATCAAGCGCGATAAAACCTTCCAAAGTATTAATACTAAAGGGCTTTACCCTGCAGGTGAAGGCGCGGGTTATGCGGGCGGTATTTTATCAGCGGGTATTGATGGTATTAAAGCCGCTGAGGCGGTTGCGTTATCGATGTTAGAAAACGCTTAACTCTATTTAACCACCCTTTATCGAAAAACCTCACAATGTGAGGTTTTTTTGTGCTAAAAATAACCTATGTTTACACAAAATAGATAATAACAATGAGTATAAAACGACTACTTTTAACCTTATTTGTTTGTACAATACCTAATTTATACGCAGCGGATAACAATACAGAGCTTAAAACCATTAGTGACATTCACAATGCCTATAAAAATAACACCACCACGGCTGAACAGCTTACCCGCACTTATATCGACAGAATAAACGCGCTCAATCCTAAATATAATGCGGTAATTAGTATTGAGCCCACTGCAATTGAACAAGCCAAACAACTCGATACTCTCTTTAAAGCCGGAAAATGGGCAGGCTCTTTACATGGTATTGCGGTATTACTAAAAGATAACATTGAAACAACAGGTACATTACCCACCACAGCGGGATCATTAGCACTTAAAAATAACGTTACTAATAACGATGCCTTTGTGGTTAAACAATTACGCCAAGCAGGCGCTATTATTTTAGGCAAAGCGAACTTAAGTGAATGGGCTAATTTTCGCTCATCGTATTCGTCATCTGGCTGGAGTGCCATTGGCGGACAAACCCATAACGCCCATGATGTAACTCGTAATCCGTGTGGTTCAAGCTCAGGCTCTGCTGTGGCGGTTGCTTTAAATTTTGCGCCTATTGCGCTGGGCACAGAAACTGATGGTTCGATTACCTGCCCTGCTTCGGTTAATGGGGTGTACGCCATTAAACCCAGTATGGGGCAAGTTTCACGCGCAGGCGTGATCCCCCTTTCTAGTAGCCAAGATTCGGTAGGTCCAATGGCGCATTATTTAAAAGATGCACTCGCGGTATTATCAGTCATTCAAGGTGAAGACTCAGACGATGTATCGACACTCAACGTAAATAGAACGCTTGATGGCATAGCGCCTAAGCCATCACTGAGGATAGGCGCGTTACCTGCCAGTAAGTTTACTGTGGCAACACAAAAGCTTTACGCTAAGCAGTTACAAACATTAAAAGACGCAGGTCATACCGTTGTCAATGTTGCAGTAAAAGATGACTTAAGCACGCTTTACGTTGATGAATACGCCATCCTACTTTACGACTTTAAAGCCGAAATTAACCACTACTTAAGCAAAACACCAACGCAGGTAACCGTAAAAAGTTTAGACGAGTTAATCGCATTTAATATCGCAAATAAACAGCAGGAAATGCCCTACTTTGAGCAAGATATTTTACAACAAGCTAACGCAGTTGATTTGAGTGAAAAACAACAATACAAAAGCACCAAAGCGCGATATCGCGCACTTGCAAAGCGCGCTATTAGCAATTTATACCGCAATAATAAGCTAGATATTGTAATTTCGCCCACCGTTTCACCGGCTTGGAAAACCGATTTAATTAACGGCGATAACTTTAAAGGCAGTAGTAGTTCATTGCCTGCCATTGCAGGGACGACCCATATTACTTTACCGGTTGGCAAAGTAAGCCACTTACCAGTTGGTTTGTCGGTTATTGCTAATCAGAATGATGAAGCGGCTGCTTATGCGTACGCTGCTATTATCGATAATGTATTAGGCACAAAAAAACCTGAGTAAACTCAGGTTTTTAATAGCTTTGCTGTCTTACTTTTTAAGTGACAGCTTTTCGCCTTTTAAGCTTTTACGTACATTAGAAATACGCGAACGGTTTTTCGCTCTCGCTTCACCGGTAGCTTGGCCTGATGGCTTGTTAGCACGGGTGCGACGTAAATGCGCTGGCTTTTTACCAATTTTATCAATCAGTACTTCACGATTACTTACTTCGTAACCTTCTAAGTAAACACGTTTAATTTTTTGACCAATTAAGGTTTCAATTTCAAACAACATGTTTTCTTCTTCGCGACTAACAAATGAAATTGCTTGTCCTTGGTTACCAGCACGGCCTGTACGGCCAATACGGTGTACGTAATCTTCAGCAAGCCAAGGTAAATCAATATTAATAACGCGCGGTAAACCGTCAATATCGATACCACGGGCTGCCACTTCTGTTGCAACTAGCACGCGTACTTTGCCTTCTTTAAATTCACGCAACGCACGACGACGGTTACCTTGCGATTTATCGCCATGACATACTGCCGCAGGGATACCGTCAAGGTTAAGTTCAGTCACTAACTCATCTGCGGTTTCTTTCATGTTTACAAACACTAGCACTTGCTGCCAGTTTTTCTTACCAATCAGCTCAGAAAGCAACTCTTGCTTACGGCGCTCTTCTACTGGGTAAACCACGTGTTGTACTGTGCTTGCGGTGCTGTTAGTTTGATCAACACGGACAATTTCAGGCTGCTTTAACACTTTAGAGGCAAACTGTTTAATTGCTGCTGGGAAAGTAGCTGAAAACAATAAAATTTGACGCTCATCTGCACAGCTTTTTATTACGCTTTGCATGTCATTAATAAAGCCCATATCAAGCATACGGTCAGCTTCATCAAGGACTAAATGTTTTACTTGAGCAAGGCTTAAGTTACCTAAACGAATATGATCAAGTAAACGTCCAGGTGTTGCTACGACAACATCCACACCTTCTTTAAGTGCAATTTCTTGTCCTGCGGTATTAACACCACCAAATAAGCTCACTACTTTTAACTGAGTGTACTTAGCAAAGTCTTTAAAGTTATTCGCAATTTGCTCTGCAAGCTCACGCGTAGGCGCAAGGACTAAGGCGCTTGGCGCATTCGTAGTACTGCAATCTGACTCAAATAACTTTTGAATAATAGGGAGTGCAAAGGCAGCGGTTTTACCTGTACCGGTTTGTGCACTTGCTAAAACGTCTTTACCTTTACGAACAGCCGGAATAGCTGCGCGCTGAATGGGCGTAAGGGTGTGGTAATTAAGTTCGTCTAACGCCTGAATTAGTTCAGGGGCAAAACTAAAAGATTTAAAATTCATTGCTGTATAACCTGCGGCCACATTATCAAGGGCCGCAAATTATACAGCAAAAATGAGCTAACAGTTAGTGAATAGTCACCTTTAGAACATTTTAATCGTTTTTATAGCGTTTAAAAATTAAAGAGGTGTTAATACCCCCAAAAGCAAAATTGTTACTCATTACATAATCGGTATGAATTTCACGCCCTTGTGCTGTTATATAGTCGAGTTCAGCACATTCACTATCTATATCTGTTAGGTTAATTGTTGGCGCAAACCAATTGTCACTCATCATATTTATAGTAGCCCATGCCTCAATCGCACCACAGGCCCCTAAAGTATGCCCTAAATAGCTCTTTAAAGAGCTAATCGGCTTAACACCTAGTGCATTAAAAGTGGCATGAGACTCAGCAATATCGCCTCTATCGGTTGAGGTACCATGCGCATTGACATAACCTACTTTATCAGGTGATAAATTGGCATCTTGCAATGCCATTTCAATGGCTATTTGCATGGTATCTGAAGATGGTTGAGTAACATGTTGTCCATCAGAATTACAGCCAAAACCGACAACCTCAGCCAATATATTAGCCCCTCGAGCTTTAGCATGCTCATACTCTTCAAGTATTAAAGTACCGGCACCTTCTCCTATAACTAAGCCATCACGGTTTTTATCGAATGGGCGAGGCGTATTTTTAGGGGTGTCATTTTTAATACTTGTTGCATACAGCGTATCAAATACAGCTGCTTCGGTAATACAAAGCTCTTCTGCCCCCCCTGCTACCATTACTTTTTGACGACCAAACTTAATTGCCTCATAGGCGTAACCAATACCTTGCGAGCCAGACGTGCATGCCGAGCTTGTAGTGATCACTCGTCCTTTTAAGCCAAAAAACACGCCTACATTTACTGGCGCTGTATGTGCCATCATTTGAATATAACTTGTAGCTGTGACCCCAGACATTGAGCCACTTTCCAACATATTCGCAAATGCGAGAAGCGGCGGTGTTGAACCGGTGGATGAGCCATATGCTACACCGGTAGAGCCATCTGTAAGACTTTTATGTTCAAGTAAATCAGCTTGCTCAAGCGCACGCTCAGTTGCACTAGTGGACATAAGTGCAACTCGCCCCATTGAGCGAACTTGCTTGCGTTTGTAATGGCTAGGTTTCTCAAAATGGGTAACAGGTGCCGCTAAACGGGTATTAAGTCCATCAGCTTTATCCCACTCACTCATTGTTACAACTGCATTTTCACCTTTGATCAATGCGCTTTTAAATTCATTCCAATCATCGCCTAATGCGGTTATAACCGACATCCCTGTAACAACAACACGTTTCATTAAACCATCCCACCGTTAACCGAAATAACTTGGCGAGTAATGTAGGCTGCATCATCAGACATTAAAAATGCGACCGTACCTGCCACTTCGTTCACTGTTCCCATTCGCTTAAGGGGAATCATTTTCATCATTTCAGTAACCGGAAGCTCATCCGTCATTGCTGTTTCAATCAAACCAGGCGCTACACAATTTACAGTAATTTTTCGCTTTGCTAGTTCCAGCGATAGGGCTTTGGTAGCACCAATAATACCCGCTTTCGCTGCGCTGTAATTTACCTGTCCTCTGTTCCCCGCAATACCCGACACTGAAGCCATAGTGATAATGCGGCCACCTTTACGAGTTTGTACCATAGGCATAACCGTTGGGTGCACAACATTATAAAAGCCATCTAACCCAGTTCTAATTACGCTATCCCAATCATCACCTTGCATTGCCGGAAAAGCCATATCGTTAGTAATGCCTGCATTACACACCACCCCATAGTAAGCACCATTGTTTGTAATATCTTGCTCAATTTGTTGCTTCGCCGCAGCTCTATCACATACGTCAAATTGTAGTAGTGTAGTGCTTTGTCCAAGTGCCTGTATTTCTGCACATGTTTGCTGAGCTTGCTCTAAACCATTTCTGCAATGAACAGTAATGTCATAGCCTTGAGCTGCAAGTTTAAGTGCAATAGCCTTACCTATCCCCCGGCTAGAGCCGGTTACTAAAATTCTTTTATTCATTGGTTTTCTCTTATAAACTCCAGCGGATCTTCTGGCTGAAATACATTTATTTTTGCATCACACAGTATTTTTTTATTTTCGCTTATTTGGCATTCAAACACACTTAAACCAGATTCGTCCTGGTAAAGCTTGTGGACATAAATAGTTAATTCACTGTTTTTACAAAATCTGGCCTGATGAGTTTTATATTTTCGCGTGCCGATCAAAAAACCTATTCTAACCGCTTCATTAATATCATTAGCTAATGCTCCAGCATAAGCAGCTATAGACTGGGCCATATATTCAATACCTATATAACTTGGCACTCCCTCAATTTGCTCATTATAAAAAGGGCTTTGAGGTGTAATAGTCACTGAGCAGGTTGCACTCTCATCGCTGTATTCAACTAACTGTTCTATTAAAATCATAGGAGCATCATGGGGTACAACCTGCTCTATAGAATAATTATTCATTATGTGTACCTAAAATCAAACTCGCATTATTACCACCGAACGCAAATGAGTTAGATAAGCAGTAATTTAATTTAACCGTACTAGCTTGCTCAATAACGTTAACATCAGCCAGCTTATTTCTTTGTGAGCATTTATTAAAAGGCAAAGTAATATTCCCTCTGCCTCTGAGCAACAGCCAACAGATACCTGCTTCAATTGCACCAGCTGCACCTAAAGTATGTCCAGTTAAGTACTTACTGGAACTCAGCGATGTATTGTTGCCAAACACGCTATTAATTGCAAGGGCTTCCATTTCGTCATTTTTAATTGTTGCTGTACCGTGTGCATTTATATAGTCAATATCACTAGGTAATAAATCAGCATCGGCCAGAGCAGCCTTCATTGCCGATTTTGCACCATTACCGCTAGGGTCTGGCGCCGAAATGTGATGAGCATCAGAGCTTTCACCACCACCTAAAAACATAACGCCATTTTCTAACGGTGCTTCTTTACTCATAACAAATAACGCAGCGCCCTCACCTATATTAATACCATCTCTCTCATCGCAAAAAGGCTTACACATTCCTGTGCTCATTGATGCCAAGGCATTAAATCCATTAATGGTAAGTTTGCAAAGGCTATCAACGCCACCACAAATTACAACGTCTGCTAAGTCAGCGGTTATTAGGGCTTTTGCGCTAATAAGAGCTTTAGCACTTGAGGTACATGCCGTTGAAATACTATAACAGGGACCTAACGCCCCTACTTTTTGGGCTATGTAATGCGAAGGAGTGGCAAGTTCTTGATCAGCATATAAAAAGTCACTTGGCCACGCACCTGAACTGCCGTGTTCAGCTCGAGCTTGTTCGCCATCATGCACCCCTGATGTACTTGTACCTACCACAACAGCAATTCGTGATTTATCAATATGTGAAAAGCTGTTAAGTGTTGGGAGTATTTGCTCAAGCGCTATATCAATTAGCGTATTAATACGGCGCTTTTGATTTAGAGGAACGCAGTCTACATGCCCAACATAAAATGGCAGATCCTCTGTGCTTAATTTTTTTGTCTTTAAAAGCCGTGGTGCTTCATTATGTTGTAAGTTATTTAGGCTAAAAATTGTATCTTCAATACCTTTGCCCATTGCACTTACAATGCCTAAATCATTTAACCAAAAAGTCACTAGTTTACCTTCTCAAATGTAATTTGATAATGTCGCTCACTATTATTTAGTACTATTTTATTATCGGTATAATTTATTGTAATAATCGAGCGGTTATCTTTTAATACACGCCTTTTTGTGGCTATCTGCTCCATAACCGCTCCAGATATTTTTTCATTAAGAAATAATACAGGCCAATGCACTAAAGCAATATCTGCCAATATATAAGCAGGGTCTAAATCGACACCTACTATCATTTTAGTAACATTAGGTGGCTCATTATTTAGTTTTTCAAGCTTTAAAATAGGTAAGCCTTGTGTAGTCATTAATAATAAGTTGATAGTACCCTGCTTGTTTATTTCTAATTGTGCTAATAAAGTATGCTCTTTCTCATTGTTTTGAATATATAAAACATGCTGCCAATTTTGATCAAACATTTGCACAGGCACATGCGAAATATCAAGTGTAGTGGCTGCAGAAATATCAACACGCTCACTGCTTTTATATGTGCTACTACATGCTGTTATGCAACCACACACTAAAGCTATAAAAGTACCTCTTAAAAAGTGTCTGATATGAGCCTCAATAACTGGGATTAATTTTGACATAGCTGCGCTAATACATTTAAACGACGCTCACTTTGAGCAACAAATGGATTATTTTTATCCCATGCGTAACCCGCTAAAATAGCACTGATCATTTCACGAACCTGCGAGTTTTGTTCTGAATAAAAAATAACGTCTTGAAATCGGGTATCGTACCAACCTTTAACAAAGGTTTTAAAACAATCAACTCCTGCCTGCAATGGCTTGGCGTAACATTCATCAAAATCAATCACTTCTCCATTTAAATAATCATCAATAAGGGGGGCAATTAAGTGTGCAGACTTTAAAGCAATAGTCACCCCAGATGAAAACACTGGATCTAAAAATTCACCCGCATTGCCTAGTAAAGCAAAATGCTTTCCATGTAGCGTACATACATTAGCAGAGTAACCACTAACGCTACGCGCCTGTGTTATAGGTACGCGATTAGCTAAAAGTTTTTTTAAGTAAGGGTCTTGTTCTATAAACTGTTTTAAGGTGTCAGCTTCGCTACTCTCATTAAAGCGCGATTGCTTTGCCACAACCCCAATACTGGACGTGCCATCACTAAAGGGGATGAGCCAATACCAAACATCATTAAATTTAGGGTGAACGGTTATTAAAATTTTATTTCTATCAAACAGCTCGTCAGTAATGCCATCATTAAAGTGACTAAAATAAGCACTACGCACAGGAAAAGTAGAAGGTTTTTCTAAATTTAAAAGTTTTGGTAAAACTCGGCCGAAACCGCTCGCATCAAGTACAAACTTAGCCCTTACGTCATACGTTTGTTTTTTATTATTTTGCACTTGCAGCGTCGCACTAGCAGCTTCATCAGTAAAACCAATAACACTATGCTGATAGCGAATTTCAACGCCTTGATGCTGCGCTCTATCAGCAATCAGCTTATCAAAATCAGCCCGTTTAACTTGAAAAGTAGTACCCGGGCCTGGGCTAAATTTTTCAGTAAAATTTATAGCTGTATTTTGGCCATTACGATGAAACGCAGCACCATCTTTAAATTGAAAGCCAAGCTCATCTGCATGTTCATGTATTGTTTTAACTAGCCCAGCATCAGCTAAATATTCCATACATTGAGGTAATAAGCTTTCGCCAATTGAAAATCGAGGAAATAATTGTTGCTCTAGCACCAGCACTTTCCAGCCTTTTTGTACTAATAAGCTACTTACAAGTGCACCTGAAGGCCCTGCTCCTATAACCACAACATCATACTGCTCAAGGTTGTTCAAATTATTATTCCTTTTGAGACTTTAATACACTTAATGGAGATAAAATATATACGGCTAAAATCCCTACCATAACAGTAAGGCCGAAACTAAAAATGGCAGGGGTATTTGAAAAGGCGAGCATACCAAATACACACATAGAAGAGGCGGCCGACAAGCTAATGGCCAATACATTTACCGCCGTTAAGTTGTTAATTTGGTAAAACACTAAATAATCTATGGCTAGGCCAATAATGAGTAAGCCACCTAGCAGATTAAAAATTGAGATACTTCCTTGCGCTGCATTACATACCCAAAGCATAGTCAACAGGCTGACACTTAATGTTATCACCTGCACAGTGCCAATCCGAAGGCCAAATTTATAGCTAAATAAAACAAAGCAAATAACAATGGCCACGCCCAATGTAAGCAATAAATACTGGCTGTAGTTTTCAAGTAGGCTACTGATTTGCTTAGGCTTGTTATATATAAACGCATCTTCATAAGCATTAACGTTAGAAGTTAGCGCTTGCGTGGATACTCCCGATACAGAAAACCAAGTAACAGCTTTATTAGGCTCAACAAACATTTGTGCATTTAAAAGTACTGAAAAATGACTATTTGCTAAAGCGTCGTAACTCAAAAGTTCTGTGTTAGCTGACTCAACTTTTATCCCTGTATATTTTTCAGTAATAATTAACACATTGTTTTTAACAGCCCCATTAAAGAGCGCTAAATTATTTTCTTGCGTGCGCTTACTAGGTAACCAACGCTTAATAGCATTGTGTTTAAGGTGTGGGTTAATACGCTTTAAATCACCTATTAGTCGTTCTTGCTTTTGCAGTAGTTGTTCAGCATTTGATGCAAATAAAAACACAATGTGACTATCTAATTGCCCCATTAAAGTTAAATGCTTTTGCTCATTAAGTATTAGTTGCTGTGGGCTTGCATTTAGTAAACGTACATCGTTGTTAAATGAAATGGGTTTAAGATAAAACAAAAACATTAACACCAGCCCCAATACGAGTAAAACCGATTGCTTATAACGGTTAAAGCGCACCATTAAACCTAATAACTGCTGACTTTTAATCAAACTTCGCTCAGAGAGCACAAGCTTAGATTGCCAGATAGGTAATATAATTAATGTGAATAACCAAGCGCTCGCAAGCCCAGCAATTACAAACACTGCTACTTGCGATAAAAGTGAAATTGGCGCACCTAATAGACAGCTATAGCCTAGGCCTGTTGTAATAAAAGATAAAAGCAAAGCTGTTTTTGTGCCTTTGCTTAACCCACTACTTTGGTAAAAACTGTTGCCATACGCTAAATCAGTCATCGCATGGAATGCATAATCAATAGCTATACCAATTAGGGTTACAGCAAAAACCAGTGTTAATAAATGAATCGAATTAAACACAAATACCATGGCCGTAGCACCACCAGCCAGTGCACTAAGTACGGTTAAGCTTGCAAGTAAAATGCTACTGACTTGCCTAAATACCCAAAACACCATTAAAAGTAATGCGATTACACTAAGGCCACCAAATAAGCTCATTTCATACTTAGCTTGCTGAGCGTTTTCAGCTGTATGAAAAAGAGCACCTGAATAGCGAATAGTGGTCCGTGGGTAAGTAATATTTAAACTTTCAAGCTTATTTTTAATGCTGCTCGCAAGCTTAATAGACTCATCAATTGGAAGGCTATTGTTAGGAACGGTAGCCAATATAACAGCATAATCCTTATGGTTTAAACGGCGCGTTAACCGCTCATTTCTTAAAGAGAATAACTGACTTTGTTTTAAATTATCGCCTATAAATGCAGCAAGACTTAAACTAATATCGGCTTTTAGTGTGGCACTTACAAAAGGGTTTCCTAATTGATTTAATTGAGTAAGGTAAAATGACTCAAACTGTGCTTTATCAACCATACTATTTTTATAATTGTCGCTGAGCAGCGCATGTTGATACGCAGAGAACACTGAAGATAACTGCTCAATGCTTGGCAGTTCAAAGCTATTTTTTATATCACGTTTTAACAGCCATGATTTAAGCTCGTCATGTGCTAAGTTTTTACTATCACCAGTAAATGAAAACATAATACGGTTTGCATTTTTTTTAAAAAAGACCTCTTCGCCGTACGCCAATTGAGAATGTGATTTTGGTAATAAACTAAACATGTCAGCATTTAATACAGGCTTAGTGATATACAAAGCAGCACAAAGTAAAACAGCTAAAAAACCAAACCATGTAATAAGTACACTAATACGTTTAATCACATCACTCTTCCGAAGGTTACTTACACTTATTAATTATTAGGTGTATTTGCATAAGAAAACTCTATTACTGTGTTGCTACCCGAGTGCTCATTTAAAGTTATACTTTGTACACGCTGGTTATTTTCACAAAGAATAAAATGGCTAAACAGCTGTTTTAATAGCGTATCTTTTGGCTTTAATAATAAACAGTCTGTTTGGTTTGTTACATCAAAACGCTCATATAAGGCTTTCATATCTAATGCGAGTAAGTCAGTTAATAATCCTACAAACTGCTCGCTGCCAGGCTGAGGAGTAAGCTCACCCTCTTTATTTTTAACAAATACTTGGCCATTCTCGATTAGTAATGTGCTTTGCACTGGTGTTTTTACATACCAAAGCAGCTTTTCCCCCTCAAGTGTAAACTCCCCTTTAGAGATGAATGGTTTAGAGAAGCCGGCAAAATGCTTTAATTGCTTAAATTCACCCGAAACTGTCGTAGCAGCTAATAAACTGGCACTAAAAAAAGCAAAATAAAGAGCACTAACAAACACACAATTTTTTAAATAATTCATAGCATCATCCAATATTAGCTAAGTATTTTTGCAAGCTTATCAACTATCACCGCTGGTGAGGCAAACTGCATTTCTTTAGTCGATATCTCAACAGCAACTTGAGTGGTAGTCGCTTTAGTAATACGCTTATTCGTTATGGCATCTGTAATTACATAATCAATTTTTAATCGGTTTTCGAACTCTTTTAAATGCGCGGTCACTTTAATTTTTTGGGTAAATATGGCGGATGCCACGTACTTAATTTGCATATCCACTATTGGCCACGCATAACCCGACTCCATCATTTGAGGATAGTCGTAATCAAATAATCTCAGTAACTCACAGCGAGCCACCTCTAAGTAGCGAGGGTAATTACCATGCCATACAACATTCATCGGATCGCAGTCATGAAATGGAATTTCAATTTCCACTTCATGAGTTAGCAAAGCGCCTCTACTATTCATATAAAGCCCAACGTTTTTCCTGAATATAACTAATGGTTTGTCTAAGTACCGCTTCCATTGGCCTATCTTCAGTTAGGTTTTCGAAATAATGAGTTATGTCAGTATACATCGCTTGCATATCTGCAGTTAAACTTGAAAATTCAAGTTCGCCTTGTTTAATACGCAGCCTCACCCCTTGAATACTTGCTAGTAACGTACTTGCAATAACCTGCTCTGTAAGCTGTAAAATACGCAAACAATCACGTGAGGCAATAGTCCCCATGCTTACTTTATCTTGATTATGGCACTCAGTAGAGCGAGAAAATACACTTGCAGGCATCGTTAACTTAAGCGCTTCAGCAGTATAGGCACTGGCGCCTATTTGCACGGCTTTAAAGCCATGATTTATGTAACGACGTTCAGCCTCACTGTCTGATAAATTTGATGGTAATCCATTATTAAATTTAGTATCGACCAATGAAGCGATTTGCCTGTCGGCTAAATCTGCCAGATTTGCAATCGCCGTTTTCATACTATCCATTGCCATTGCAATGTGGCCGCCATAAAAATGGCCACCATGAAGTACATGTTCACCCTCGCCATCAATAATGGGGTTATCGTTTGCAGAATTAAGCTCGTTTTCTATCATCTGCCTGAAAAATGGCAAACTATCTTGCAATACACCAATAACATGCGGTGCACAGCGAATAGAGTACCTATCTTGTAGTCTATCAGCGTTACGAGGATGGTCATGATGGTTTAAATCATCTCGTATCCATTTAGCAACTTGTTGCTGCCCAGGATGAGGCTTAACAGAGAATAAAATTTCATCAAAATGATGACTATTACCTTTAAGAGCAAGGCTAGACAATGCTGTAATCCTACTTGCAAGTTTTGCTAAATAATTGGCTCTATCAAACGCTAAACAAGCCAGTGCGGTCATCACAGCTGTACCATTCATAACTGCAAGCCCCTCTTTTGGGCGAAGCGTTAAAGGTTTTAAACCAGCCGCTTGCATTACCTGTGCGCTGTTAAGTATTTTATCTTTGTAAAAAACATCACGTTCACCAACCATAGCACCTGCTACATACGACAGTGGGGTTAAATCACCGCTAGCGCCTACCGAACCTTCTTGAGGAATAACAGGTACTATATCAAGGTTTAAATAGTCTTTGAGAAGATTAAGCATTTCCCAGCTTACGCCAGAATAGCCTTGTGAAAGTGATGCTAAGCGCGTAGCTAAAATTGCACGCCCTTGTACTTTATTAAACACATCGCCTAGTCCACAACCATGAAAGCGCGTTAAATGTAATGGCAGCTCATCAACTAAGTTAAGTGGCACAGGAACCGTGACTGAGTCACCATAGCCTGTAGTTACCCCATAAATCACACCATCTTCTTTGAGTAGAGAGTCTAAAAAGCTAAGCGCGCTATCAATTTTTGCGCTAAATTGCTCGCAGCCACTTAATTGCACCTGAGTATTTTGATGTGCAATATTAACAATATCTTCAATAGAAAGTTGTTGGTTTCCAAAAAGCTGTACTTCCTGAGCTGACACTCTACTTCTCCTTTGCATTTCTGCGTTCTACTTGCTGATCGTTTTGCCAAAAATCATAAAAATTAAACCACTGATAAGGATACCGCGCGGCATAAAAGCCTAAACGTGCAGAAAAATCTGTAATTACAGTGGTTAATAGACCTTGTCTTTGTGATCGGGGTATTTTTAATGTTTGGCTATAATGTTCAAAAATCACATGATACTTCTTTGTTTTTTTATCTTTTAAGCAAAATAAAAAGTAAACGGGGCAATCTAACAATGCAGCTAATATAAAAGGCCCTTGAGAAAAAGATGCAGGCTTACCTAAAAACTCAACACGTGTGGAACGCTCACCCGTTGTAGCGCTTGTTCTATCACCAACAATAACGACTATTTCACCCTGCTCTACTTTATCTTTTAATAAAATAGCTAAATCAGGCCCCATATCGCTCACTTGAATTAAGTTAACCGACACCGCGGGGTTAATTTTTTTAAGCATTTTATTAAATTCTACAGCATGATGAGTAAATACAAGCACATTAATTTTTTTACTGCTGCGATGCTGGCTCAATGCTCTACATACTTCAAGGTTACCCAAGTGAGAGCCAATAAAAATGGCCCCTTGCTGTTGCTCATTTAAATCAATGAACAGCTGTTCATTAGTATATTGGATATCCTTTTTTGAAATTCGACCGAGCCAACCATCAATTTTATCAAGGGCGCTATCGGCAAAACTACAAAAATGCATAAGCTGTTGTTTAAAAGTTACTTTACGCTCAACATTATTGTAATTATTAACTTGAGCTAAAAACTGCTTAGAAGCCGCGCGTGCAACTTTACCGGTAATAAACAAATAGCAAACAACCGGGAACAAAATAACCCACAGCCCTTTACGACCAAGTACTTTATGGGCAAATAGTAATATTTGTATACCTAAAAAGTTACCTCGCTCTTGCATTTTAGACCAATGTTTAACGGCCATAACGTCTCTTATATTTATGCCATAGTAAAATAGGTGAACGAAGCAGCATGCCAAAAAATAAACGCGTATGTAACCACGAAATGCGCACATTATCTTGAAGTGGCTGAAAGTGTGACAAGCCATTTTCTGGGTAAACAACCTGGCTTGGTAAAAAAACAAATGGCACGTTGCGCCAATATAACCTAACTAGTATTTCTGGATCAAAGTCCATACGCTTACCGAGCTTAACCTCACTTATAAGCTTATTAGTCACATTTAAGGGGTACACTCTAAAACCACACATTGAGTCAACAATTTTAAAGCTGAGCGTTTCTATCCATACCCACACATGGGTTAAATAACGTGCTAAGTAACGATGTTTAGGAACCGATTCATCATACACTGGGCAACAACTAACTAATGCCTGTGGGTGTGTATTTGAAAGTTCAATCAACTTTTTGATATCTGATAAATTATGCTGACCATCTGCATCTACTTGTATCGCATGGCTATAACCTTGCTCATACGCGCAGCGCAATCCTGTTTGTACCGCACCGCCTTTGCCTTCGTTTTGCTCATGCGATATAAGAGTGAGGTGGGCATATTTTTTCTCAAGAGTAGCAAAAAGAGATTTAGCCTGCACACTACTGGCATCATCAACCATTATTATCGGCAGCGTATACTCAGTTAACGCTGCAAGTACTTCATCAATAACACTTACATGATTAAAATTAGGTATAACAATACAAAAATTATTCATCTGTATCACTTTTAAACACTATGCGCCCAGAGGCGTGTTGGCCTTTATCTGATTGATACGAAAAGCCATACTTACCGCTCGGTTTTTCTTCTACAGTTAATTTAATTGTTAGACCAGGGGTAATAACAACCTGAAACTTAAGCACTTCAATATCTTTTACTTCACGTTTAACATTAAAGTATTTTCGCACGGCATCTACGGCCCAATCGAGCTGCACTACACCTGCTAAAATAGGGCCTTGACTAAAGTGACCTTTAAAATAATCTAAACTTGGCGGTATAAAAAGCGTTAGGCAATGACCCTGTGTTGACGATACACAGTTAACAAGTTCAGGCTTTGTGTTAATCAGCTTTGACAAAAAGAGACTCCAATACTTTTAAATTTATTTTAGCTTGCGTGTTGTAGGGTAATTGATTTAGAAAACGCCATTTTTTAGGCGTACAGATCCCTTCAAAACGATTCAATGTATGTGTTTTTAAAAGCGTATTAGTCGCTAACTTTCCATTGGCGTTTAAATATGCTTGCCCTTTCTGTGTAAGCACTATAACAGCGCCTAATACTAAACGTTTCCCATTTAGCGTTATTACTTTAGCTTCCTGCACCCACTCACTTTTGCATAAATGTAGCTCTAGTTCGTCAAGGCTTAAGCGTTTTTCTTCAAGCTTTATAATACGGTCAAAACGACCTAGTAATTCAAATTGGCCATTTTTAAATAATGTACCTCGGTCATCTAATAAATAGTTTGTTTGCTCAACTAAAGGCGAATTCAACACTAATCGTTGTTCAGAGGTTCTGTGTAATGTGATCCCTAAAAATGGCTGCCAATGACTAACGTTCTCTAAAGACACAACCTGACGATATGCAATTCCGCCAGTTTCGGTGCTGCCAAATACTTGAGTAATGGGTTTATTTAGCTGTTTATTTAAAGTGACAGCGTCTTCATTTTGAAGCGGCCCACCGGATGAGAAAACCCACTGTAAATGTGACTTTTCTTCTATTAAAACGTTATCTTGATGCAGCCGCTTTAGCTGTGCCGGACTGGATATAAACACGGCCTGTGTATTTGTTTTAAGTTTAGTAGCAATATGCTCGGGGTAGTTAAGCAAGTCTGTATCAATTATGTAGTTATTGCTAAGCGGCCATAACACTCTAAATAACAAACCGTAAATATGCTGATGCGAAACACTGGCAATAAATACAGGGTTACGTTTTAAAGCAAACGTACTGTTGAGCGTTTTTATCTCTTTATTAAGCACTCGCCACGATTTAAAAATAGGCTTAGCTTGACCTGAAGAGCCAGAAGTATAAAAAACAAGGTTACCTTCACTCGGCCAAGCAATTTTATTGAACGGTGTGTAGTTAGGTGTAGTTGTTAAATTACCAATATTTTCAAATGGCGTAGTCGCATGCTCGACCAAATCACTATCGCCCAAATAGTAAGGGGTTTGCTCTAAAAGCGCATTGAGTGTTTCGCTTTGACCATTAGGCGGTAAAATTATAGTCCAGCCTTTATGCGCCAATGCAAAAAGGTTTACAGCAAAATCATAGCTACTACTGTTGAAAAGCACTGCCGATGCTTTAGTAGGCGATTGCGGAATTTTAGCCAAAACTTGATTAATATCATTAACAAATTGACGCTCAGATAACGCTGAGCCGCTATGATTAAATCGAATATTTATGCTTGCGTTATCTAAAGTATTAAACACCTGCATTCCTTTTTACTTTTTTCCTTACTAACCACTCTACTGCAAATAAAACACCCATAATAATGTATGCAATAAAACCGTTATAAAATGCCCACACATCAAGACTTGTAAACACACTCGTGTATAACGCTATACTGGCGTTAAAAACAAAAAAAACGCACCATATTTTAGTTACATTTTTAGTGTACGAAATGGCTCTCTTATCAAGCTTTGGCTCAGTGATACGCGCAAACGTTTCTATGATGCTTGGACCCTTATAAAGCGAGTAAGCAAAAACAAAAAACATAACAGTATTCACAATAACCGGATAAAGCCGAATACCAAAATCACTGCCGATAGTTTTTGATAAGCCAATAGCTAAAATTCCAAGTAATGAGGCTGGCTTTATCCATGGCATTTTAGCTAATAAAGGCTTGCTTAACCAAAGCCTTATTATTAACAGTGTTAATAAAATCACAGTGAGTAAATAACTGTTGAAACGTGTCAGCCCTATATAAACAATGAAAGGGTAACACGTTAAAAAAATCATTATTAACGCTGTTAAAAATGCCTTAAACATGCTTATTTAACGAGCTTTTCTATTTCAGATACAACATCTTGCACAGTGCGAACTTGTTTAAATGCGTCAGGCTCAATTTTCTTACCTGTAATTTCACGTAACTTAACAACTAAATCTACAGCGTCGATACTGTCTAAGTCTAAATCTTCGTACAGGTTAGCTTCTAAAGAGATATCTTCAGCATCTATTTCAAATTCATTTTCTAAAATGCCGTGTAATACATCATAAATTTCAGCAGCGGTTTTCATTATTATTCCTAGTGTGTGTTAATTAAGTATGTGATTGTTCTATAAATTGCGCTAAAGAGTTAACACTCGCAAAATGCGCTCTAGTTTGTTCTGAATTTGCATCAATTTTTACGTCAAATTCTTTTTTGATAGCAAGCCCGAGTTCTAGCGCATCTATGCTATCTAGCCCTAAACCGTCTACAAATAATGGCTCGTCGTCTTTTATATCGGCAGTGGTCATATCTTCAAGATCTAGGCTCGAAATAATCAATTGTTTAATTTGTTGTTTTAATTCACTCATATATAGCTAAGCTCTTTTGTAAAGTATTGTTGTAAGCCTTTCGTAAGCAAGCGAGACTGTATTGCAGGTATGTCGCTTGTATAAATAATATCGCTTTTGAAAGAATGTGGTGCTAGTTGCATAGAAAAATGCGCTTGGTATGGGGCTACTCTGTACCAAGGTGTCCCTTTAGTTAACGTGTTAGGTTTCATTTTAATCAATACGGTTGTTATAGGAGCATGACATCTAAGGGCTATATTTGCAGCCCCCCTTTTAAATTTAAGCGTATTATGAGGTACTGAACGTGTTCCCTCAGGAAAAACAATTAAGTTATTCCCTCTTTTTAGTGTTTGTTCGCATTCCTTTAATAGTTCTTGCGGGTCTTCATTGCTTATATAACCTGTACTTTTTATCACACCACGCATAAAAGGGTTTGTAAAAAGGTGTGCTTTTACAACGCAATCAACATTTTTAATGACCGATATAAGTACCACAACATCAATAAGTGATGGGTGATTAGCCAAAACAAGCTCGCCTTTCAAATTAGCTAAATGGGCTTTATCTTTTATATGAAAACGGATAGCGCCACTGTGATGCATTAAACCGACAAAAAATTTAAAACTATAATGCACTACCGTACGCGCATTTTCTTTTTGTTTTACAGGACAGCGTTGAAAAAAACGTTGAACAGGGAATATAAGTAACGCTAAAAATAGACCACCTAAACCAAATAAACTAAAACAAAGGCCAGTGGCTATAATACGCCAAATAAGGCCTATTACTCTTATTGTTGTGTTAAACATAGTGGCTTAGCAACCAACCATTAGCACTGGCGCTTTGTTTGTTAAACATTGCTTTTGCGCACTCTAAACTTAAAGGAGTAGTTGAATGCCCACAATTATTAGCCGCCTGTCTGGTTAGACTAAAATGAGCTTCATTTTCTGTAGCTAATCGCATAACTAACGCAATAGAATGAGTTATTTGTTTCTCATCAGCAAATGTCGTGTAGGGATCAGGAAGTGATTCATCAGTATGAACAACTAATATATGTGTTTGCTTAAACTCTACTAACTTTATGTATGCTTCTATTAAAGCGCAAGCAAAGCTATCCTTACCCGCTGCTATAGCAATCATAGGTTGGGTGTTACCACTAATAATACTGTACATCCCAATAGCAGCATTATGCACACTTAAGCCAAAGCCTGTTGGTGATAAGGGCAGTTGCTCTGCGAGGTCACCTAGTAAGTTAGCTGTTTTATGAAAATCGCCATGTCGTGACGAAAAAACAACAGGCATATTTTCATACGGTTTTTCATTTGTAACCTGGTACGCACTATGTAAAACCATTTTCACAAATGGCGTCATCCTTCTGCGCTGCATTGCAGTTACCCAGCTTAATGTTATTGGTGATGAGTCATACCAATCTTCAAAGAGGGCTTGTCGCTGTTCAGGCTTAATCCATGTAGCGAGTTCTTCAACAACAAATTTCACAAATAAACGTTATTTAGTAAGTAAAAGGCAGGGAATTTTACCGATATTAGTCATAAAAGTAAAATAATCATTAAATAAATGCCAGCACTTAACAGATATTCAGTGCTGGCTCATATAACTTATGAAATAGAAACAATATCTCCTTGTTTAATACATTTTGCTTCCGTGCCAACTATATCATCAACATTAAGCTGATTAATTAGCGTTTCACCTTGTTGCTGTTGCTCATCGTTAAGCGGCACGTAAGGCATTCTAAACACAGGTTTTACCGCGCCGGTCATGATCATCGCAGTGTTAATCGCAATTGGGTTTGGCTCGCAAAACAGCCAGTTCATTAATGGTTGTAATGAGTTATTAAGCGCATCATTTTTACTATCCATTAATTGACGGAACAAACCCGGGATCAGGTTAGACGTAACTGAAATAACACCATGTGCTTTATGGATATGGCGTGCATCGTGTGCTTCATCATCATTACCAGACCAACATGCAATACCTTGTTGTTCATAGTGCGCTATACGCTCATTGCCACCACATTCTTTAACACCAATAAAGTGCTCATGCTGGGCCAGTGGTTCAATAATATCAGGGGTGAGGTCTTGACCTGTGCGCCCTGCTACGTTGTAAATAAACGCCGGACCAATATCAAGCACGCGTTTAAAGTGCTCTTTAACACCGGCAATTGATGTCCGCCCGTAGTAAGGGTTAATTTGCAATGAGGCATGCATGCCGCTGGCAAAACCATATCTTGTTGCTTTAATTGCTTCGCGCGTATTATTACTTCCGGTGTTACCTACAATCAGTAATTTATCACCAAATTTATTGGCACTGTGCGCAATTAGCATTAAATGCTCTTCCCAGTTCATTAACTGGCCTTCACCGGTGGTGCCACCAACAACTATGCCGTCAACACCCGCTGCAATTTGTATTTCAACGAGTTCATCATACTTTGCAAGATCGATTTCACCATTGGCTAAGTAAGGTGTTTTAATTGCAGTAATAAGGCTTGCTTGTTTAATTTGTTCTAGGGTGCGCATAAAAAAATCATTGTTATTAATACTTGGCCTATTTGTACCATATTTACCGCGCTATTTGCAGTGATAGCCAGTATTTAATTATAAAATGGCTTGTGTTATTGGGTTTGATGATACAAAATAAATAACTGTATAAATAAACAGTATTTTGTTTTTTACTATTAAGCGAGCCACTATGCGTTTATCTGACTATTTAAGCACTCACTTTTATCACACTGATGAGTTATGCCAAGCACTCAACATAGACACTGAAACTCTTGAAAATTGGCAAGCTCAAAGCATTTTTCCTAAGCCAAGTTATTGCATTAAAAACCAGATGAGTTGCAGCTCTTACTCAGGCTTATATGAGTGTGAAGAATACGACGATTATTATCCTCGTGGCTGCGTAAACTGGGGGCAAGGAGTTATAAAACAAAAAATTGAGTCATCTAATCAAGCGTTTAATTTGTTTGCCCAGCACTATACCCAATGCTTAGCTAAGCTTGCACAGCAAGGCTTTATATTTAACGAAGAGCTGTTTGGCTGTGAAATAGAAGAGCATTTACAGCAAGTGTGGCAACAATTTCTATGCAGCAAATATGGGGTGCTTACACAAAATGGCTTAATTGATGAAATTGTGGCTGTGGATATTGGCAGATTATTAGTAGACGATATAACCGAGCTGCGCAGCAAAGCCAGTTTAGATAAGGATGAGCGCACCCGCATTCACCCTGCCATGAAGCTTTTAAATAAAGCGCTAAGCCATGGCGCCGATCACGAAAAGCAACTCACATTACGAAGCCGCTATATTGATGCCCTTATTTTAAAATACGATTTATCGATTAAATAAAGGTTACAACTCCTACTTGGCTATTAGCTTTGTGCTGTTAACCAATGGTTTTATACACATCAATATTAGTAGAGGTAATAAATGTACCTACTGCATCACCAAAGGCTTTAAAGTGAGGTGCGTTTTTATTGGCTTCGAAATGCTCAGTAGACGCCCATTGCTCACTCACTAAATAGGTGGTTTGCTCAGAATCGTTTTTAACTGATAGCTCGTAACGCAGGCAGCCTACTTCTTGCCGCGAATACTGTTGTAAGTTTTCGAGCTCGGTTAAAAGGCGCTCTGCATCGCTATTTTCGCTCGATAGTGTGGCAATTACCGTTAACATGGGTGTTCCTTGTTTAAAAAATAAAGGTGCAGCTTTACTGCACCTGTTTTAGCTTTAGCTCTTTGGTTATTGATCCCACTGCGGTGCAAAGTCTGGCGATGCTTGGCGGTCGTTACAGTCAAGGCCATCTATACGCGCTATGTCTTCATCATCAAGTTTAACTTTGTCGTTAAAGTTATCTTCTAAGTTTTTACGCTTGGTCGATGATGGAATGGTGGTCATGCCATTGGCATTTTCCCATGCAATAACCACTTGCGCTGGCGTTGCATCGTGCTTGTTAGCAATATCAATAATGGTTTGATCTGTTAATACCTTACCCACAACAAATGGCATATAGGCGGTAACATGAATTTTATGTTGATCGCAAAAAGCGCGCAGTTTAGTGTTGGTTAAATATGGATGTACCTCAATTTGATTAGTGAATATTTCGCGAGGATCTAAGGTTTGCATTGCCTCATTTAAGTTGGCAATGGTGAAGTTAGATACACCAATATGTTTAGTTAACCCCAGCTTTTTAGTTAACAGTAGCTCGGTTAAATATACACTCATGGGTTCATTATTTGCGGGCGCTGGCCAGTGAATTAACAATAGGTCGACATAATCAAGCTTTAACTTCTCTAAAGATGTTTTAACACTGTCAACAAAGTCAGCTTTGTTGAGCTTGTTATTCCATACTTTGGTGGTTATAAATAATTCTTCACGAGGAATATTGCTGTCTTTAATTGCTTGGCCAACTTGCTCTTCATTGCCATATATTTGCGCGGTATCAATGTGGCGAAATCCAACTTCTAACGCCATTTTTACTGATTCATACGCTGTTTTACCTTCTAAACGAAAAGTACCCATACCTAAATCTGGCATTTCAATTACACGTTGTGTCATAGCTTTATCCTTGTTTCATAATAGGTTTAAAATTCAAACGATGTGTTTACTAAATACACCTATTACTTTTTTGATTTAAAATTTTGACCTCATGTGAATACTGAGGTCATTCATTTTTATTTCAAGACTAACCTATATGAGTACGGCTTTATTTATGCAAAACTGCATACTTTTTGATTATATGTAAGTAAGGAAAAATTTATAAATTAGGGTGTTTATTACATCAATTTTAAAAGTAACTTAATGAAATAAAATATAACAATGACGGTTTTCAGATTAATATCAGTATAAACACTGCAGTTTTATTATTTAGATGAGGTAGTATGGACTCTTTAACACAAATCGCATTAGGCAGTGCCGTAGGCTACGCGGTACTGGGCAATAAAGTAGGTCGAAAAGCCGTGGCGTGGGGCGCTATTTTAGGCACTTTACCCGATCTAGATGTATTTTTACCCTATGGCGGTAGTGTAGAGGCATTTACCTATCATCGCGGTTTTAGCCATTCTTTATTTGTGCATTTATTAATAAGCCCGCTGATTGTGTGGCTAATATTAAAAATACACACAGGCATGCAGGCCTATAAAGTTCGTTGGTTTTGGTTGGTGTTTTTGTGCTTATCAACACATGCTTTATTAGATTCACTCACCGTTTATGGTACTCAGCTAATGTGGCCCTTAAGTGAATACCCTTTTGCGGTATCCAGCATGTTTATTATTGACCCCCTTTACACCTTGCCGTTATTAATTGGCTTAGCTTTTACTTTATTACCTAAAATAAGCACAAGTAAAGCCTATAAAATCAATGCAATTACACTTAGCTTAAGTACAGCCTATTTATGCCTCGCCTTTGTGTTTAAACTCAATATTGACGACACAGTAAAAACAGCACTGAACAATCGCGATATTGACGCAACCGGCTATATTAGTACGCCTGCCCCGCTCACTACTTTACTTTGGCGTGTAGTGGTGATGTCTGACGGTCACTACTACGAGGGTTACGCCTCCGTGTTTGACTCGCCCAGTGATGTAACCTTAAATGCCTACAATACAACACCGTCTTTAATTAAGCCTATTGACAACCAATGGGGCATACAAAGGCTACAATGGTTTACAAAAGGGTTTTATTCTATTCGCCAGCAAACCGATAACGTGATTTTGTCAGATTTAAGAATGGGTATGGAATGCCAATATGTATTTAACTTTGTGGTAGGTGAGCAAGCTGACTCGGGTATTAAAGTGGGTAGTTTTGAGCGACTCTCTCAGCGCCCTAGTTTTAGTAATGCCGGTAATATTTGGCAGCGAATTTGGCAACCTGAAGTCTCGCTGGCATCTCCATTGGCTAAAAATAACTGCTCGTTGCCATAATTAAGGGTTAAGCGAGCGCAGTCTTTAGATAAAGAGCCAAACAACATTGTTGCTTAATCACTCGAATAGGGTCTGTTGACCTTTCAAGGTTATATTTGCAGCAGTCTGTTTGGTATTTAGGCAAGGCAGAGCCTATGTAGTGTGGTTATTCCCCATAAATAAGCGATAACGCAGCATCAATGCCAAACAGGGGCTGCCCGAAGGGTTCTGCCTAGGGGCAATTTACTCTTTGTTGCTCGGTTTTTACTTAGCCCACTAGGTTACAAACCTCGCGTCGCGATTAAACCGCCCCTAGTTTGAACAAATTTTAATCCGCAAAGGTCAACAGACCCTAGTAACATGAATTAAGAATGCATGTAAGTGGTGTTTTTGCCGTTTGCCTTAGCCTGATAAACAGCGTTATCAGCATGCTTAAACAGTTCAGTAAACGTGCTGTCACTATCACTCATACATGCACCAATACTGACTGTTAGCCCTTCACTACCTACTTTAATTTCAGCAATTAGTTGGTGTAGTCTTTGGCAAAATATTAAGGTATCTGCGCTATGGGTGTCGGGTAACATAATTAAAAACTCTTCCCCACCATAACGCGCAACTAAATCAGTTTGTCTGCTTATTTTTTTAAGACATTGGCCTAGCTCTTTTAGCACCCTGTCGCCCTGTAAATGCCCATAGGTATCGTTGATCTGTTTAAAATTATCAATATCAATTACTAAAAGTGCAACTGAGCGGTGTGTTCTTTTTGCTTGTTCGAGTAATAAAACACTGCGGTAATCCATTTCACGTCGGTTTAATAGCGATGTTAGCTCATCGGTAGACGCTAAAGATTGCAAGCGCTCGGTTTGTGCTTCTAGCTTTTCCCGTGTGTTTATCAACTCATCGTAGAGCTTATCTCGCTGCGTAGCATTAAAAAAGCTCCAGTATATATACCCTTTTTCATCAAGCTGTGCATTAACGGTAACTGCAATCCGCTCCCCTTGAGCACTGAGCATAATTAACTGCATTTCTTGGCATTGCTTTTCGTGCAGTAAGGTAGGAAGCACATAGCTTTGTAAAAATATTTTTGAAGATTTAGTTAAAATTTTATCAAAATACTTACCCAGTAACTCATTGCAATGCCAGTGTAATTCCTTTTTAAAATAAGTATTTACATAAACAATCACGTTATCCGCATTGGTCACCAATGCGCCATTTAAAAAGTAATCAGCAGAGAAATCCGCAACCTTATTATTATCTAATTGATACAGTGGCATTACGGCTAACTCACAAAATCAATAATCGAACGGCCGACTGTTTCTGGATGAGTCATATGAATACAATGACCATGTGCGCTTATAACTTGGAGCGTCGCGTTAGGTATTTCATTTGCGATAAATTCGCCTACAGATGGCGCGGCTAAAGCATCGTGTTCACTTTGTAAAACTAATGATGGCTGTTTTATATGTTTAAGCGTCGCGCGATAATCAGATAAAAAAGTGGCTTCTGCAAAGGTTTTTGCAATCAGTGGATCGGTTGAACAAAAGCTTCCCGATAGTTCCGCTATAAATTCATCAGGGTGAGAACTCCCCATAACTAAAGGTGCTAAGTAATTGGCCCAGCCAATGTAATTTTTATCCATCAGGTTAAGTAGTTCGTGCAAGTCTTGTTTTTCAAACCCGCCAAAATAATCAGGGGGTAAATTTAAAAAGCACGGTGAAGGACAAATCATAACTAGCTGAGCAAATAACTCTGGCTGCTCAATGGCGGCAAGTGCTCCAATTGTTGCGCTAACAGAGTGACCAATAAAAGTCACATCGCTAAGATCAAGTGCGTCACATATCTCAAGTACATCTTTGGCATAGCCATCAAGGGTTGAATAACGCTTTTTGTTGTATTGAGAAATATCAGACTTACCAGAGCCTACATAATCAAACAGCACTAAAGTAAAATGTTGCTCAAGCACTGGAGTAACAAACCGCCACATATTTTGGTCACAACCAAATCCGTGAGCCAAAACCAAGGTTTTATCACCCTTGCCAATTATTTTGACGTTGTTTCTTTTGCGTATTTCATTTAAGTGCGGCATTAGAATGATCCTTTTCTTTGTTCACCCAATAATAGTAGTATATTTATTAAACATAGTGAGGACTACTGTTTATATAAATAAGTTTAACTCATTGCAAAGCTTTATACATCAATTAGTTAGATGAAAAATCATCAAGAGAAAAAGTACATACTATTGTATTAAAAAGTGTGATTATTTATTTTGCTTAGGGATAAAAACACACACTTTTGTTAACATTAAATTACATCCTTAGCAGCCGGCATCAGCTTAAATAAAATGGCAATTACAACCCAATGGATTAGTTTTGGTTCTCGTACTGCCCACGATAAACTTCAAATACTTTTAATACGGTGTGTTGTTCTTTTGAAAGTGAGTCAAACCAATCATCAAATAATTCATCATCTTCTTGTTCGCTTAATGCTAAATAATGAGCAAGTAATTCAATGATATCGTTATGAGAACATGCGAGTGGGTCAACTTGTTTTGCCAATACACTATGATCGCGCTCTCTGAGAGTGTCCATGACTCCTTGGTCGATTTGGTCTTGTTGTGCCTGAGCGTCACTCATAAAACTACCTCTATTAACGTTATTAAATTTTTATTATTTTTGTTCGCTGAGTCTAGTTATAGCAGCCTAAATACTAATAGCCAGTACTTTTGATCTAAGTGCTTATTTTTTGACTAGTTTGTGCAAATACGCAGCAATTACGCTGCGTTTAAGGCTATTTAAAATGATTTGCAAAGGGAAAATAAATACGTTAAATTAAATGATATACTATCACATAACATTAAAGGCATTTTATGAAGCCCAATATTCACCCTGATTACCATGTGGTTGCTTTTCATGATACTGCAGCTGATTCTTACTTTATTATTGGTTCAACCATTAAAACCAATCGCACCATAGAAATTGAGGGTAAAACATACCCTTATGTTCCTATTGATGTCTCAAGTGACTCACATCCATTTTATACCGGCAAACAAAAAACGCTTGCTACTGATGGCCGCGTTGCGCAATTTAATCGTCGCTTTAAAAACCTCTCTACAGCTAAAAAGGAAAGCAAATGAAAGTTTTAAGCTCATTAAAAAGTGCAAAACAACGACCTGATTGTCAAATTGTAAAGCGCAAAGGGCGAGTGTTCGTGATATGTAAAAACAACCCTAGATTTAAAGCCGTGCAGGGTATGAAGAAAAAATAGTGGGATAAATAATAATGCCGAGTTTATACCCGGCATTATTAAGGTCTGTTTAACTGTTTATTTAACTACAACAGAAAACTCAGGCACTGCTTGAATTACTTTTTTAACAGTACATGTATTTACCGCAGCAATCAGTGCTTTTTTATATTTAGCAGGGAAACCTTCTGGCAAGCCAATTTCGATTGAAAAAAGCTTCTTACCGTTTTCATCTACATTTTCGTTATTTTGTGTCAGTGTCATCCCTTCAGTCGAGATCTCTCTTTGCTGACAAAATTTACGCGCATAAAAACCAGCACACAACACCATGCTTACTAAAAAATAGTCAAACGGTTCTGGATGCTCAGCATCACCACCGGCGTTTATGCTTTGATCGCTTATCACTTCATGCTCACCAAACTTAGCACTTAATTTTTGACCGTCTAACATTGAAACCGAAATTTCCATTACTAATCCTTATTTTCCAAACAATAATTCAAAAAAGCCTGGAGGCTCGTGTAATTCGTGATATTTTTTGCGCAAATTATCAATCGCCTTAAGTGGTTTTTTTGCCGACTCAAGCCCCTGCTCGTTCGCTACTTTTTTGGCTAACTGGGCTTGAATCAGCACCTTATCTAACCCTTGCACCGACTTTTCAGCTTCTTTATAAAACTTGGCTTGCTTACTTTGCTCTATCAATTTAATAAATTCATCGATAGCGCCATTAAATTCTGCTAACTGGGTTGCTTCAACACTTTGTTTATAAGCAAGCCCAATGTTTTTCATGGTCTTTTCTAAGTCGCTCATTTCATTTGCGGCAACTGTTTGACTAAATATTAATACCATTAACAACAAAACTGCTTTCATTAATACATCCTAAAAAATAATTGTTGCATACATACTAAACTTACTGAGGTATTATATAGCATAACGCCTAGATGTCACACGGAGCACTTTAGCAAGGATAAAATTGAGCTTTAAAAAGTTTATAGAGAAATGTATGTCCTTTTTTAAATTATACCGCCTACTAACGATTACCTGCCTACTATTAGTTAGTTATAATGCTCATGCTCTAGAGATCAGATTTATTAATCCGGGTTTTTCCGACTCTGTTGATTCAAAAAATAATAACACCGGAAATTTTTGGTTTGATGTTTCTAAAATCATGCAAAATGCAGCCACTGATTTAGATGTGACATTAACGATAAAATACGCCAACCGAAATCATATTTTAATGAAAGAGCTGATCCAGCAGGCTATAAATGACAAACCCGATTACCTGATCCTCGTAAACGAAAAAAATGTCACCAGTAAATACCTCTCTATAATAGACAGTAAGAATGTCCCTATTTACTTTTTATTAAATCGCCCCTCGCCTGCGTCACTTGATAAGTTACGCAAAAATGGCACTAATATAGTCGGTAGTATTACCCCAAATAATCGCGTTGCAGGCAAATTATTAATGCAAGAGCTTTATAATACATTTTCTAAAAAAACAAAAGCACAAGCACATACCCTAGCGTTATTAGGCGATTATGCAACGCCTGCTTCTATTATGCGTACCCAAGGGTTAATGGATTTTTTAGCGCAAACGCCGCAAGTTACTTTAATCGCTAAAGAGGTTGCCAATTGGTCTGAACAAGAAGGGTTTACAAAAACTTTGGCGTATATGCATCAAGCCCCTGAAATTAAAATTATTTGGTGTGCAAATGACGCCATTGCTTTTGGCGCAAAAAGGGCATTAAAGCAACTAAACAAGCAATCGCAAGTTATTGTGGGTGGTATTAACTGGGAGGTTCCACCTAATAATGGTTCAGAGCTTGATGTATCTATAGGAGGTCATGTTTTGTTAGGTGCTTATGCTCTGGTTAATCTGTTCGACAACCATACGCAACCAAAACTTAGTCCTTTGCTTCATCGTTCAGCTGATATTTTTGACCCACTTACTGATGAAAACACCCCCTTATATAAGGCGATAAATACAACAGGTCTAGCAGAAATAAACTTTATACAGTTTAGTAAAACACGCGCTGACTGGCATGAATTTACCATAGAGAATTTACTGTTAGCGCTTGAGAAGTAGCACTGTAAAGCCCCTTTACAGTGCTATGCCCTTATTTAAAACTCTGAACGCATTTTGCCTACCATAATAAATGTCCCTATGCCTTATTGGATAACCAAAGCGTTTTATAGGGTGCTAACTGCATGGTTTGTTCGGATTCATCGAGTGTTGTATTAGAAATTAGCTCAACCCATTGCTGGGTATTTATTAAGTTTAAGTCGGCTAAGGTTAAGCTTTGTGGCTGACTGCTAATATTATAAACACAAAAAATACTTTGTTGGCGATCTATACTTTGTCGCCAAAAACCAAATAACCCCTCCCCTAAATGCAAAGTAAATTGTGTGGCATTAGGATGGAATGCAGCTTGCCTTTTACGCACTGCTAATAATTGTTTTATTCCCTTGAACACCTGGTGATGATGGCTGTATTTTTCTTCAATTGCCGCTAATAATTTTGACTCTTGCCAACGATGACGATTAATTGCACGATTGTGCTGCGAATTTTCAAAGCGCTCATAGTCATTAGTGGTGCCAAGTAAACTATGTATATATAGCCCCGGAATTCCTTCCATTGCAAACATAATGGCATGGGCACACAAAAAACGCTCAAGGCCATATTTATCTGCACCATTATGCGTCCCTTGTAAGGCATCAAACAAGGCAATATTTAGCTCATAGGGGGTATGTGTACCATCGTGACTGGTGCGCATTGAAACACGCCCCCCAAATTGCATGGTCGTACTTACTAACGAAGCAACTTCACTCGGTTGTAATAACCCTTCAATTGGCCTCAAACCAATGCCATCATGTGATGCAATAAAATTAAAATATGCGGTACCGTTTTGCGCTGGCGGCATGCTCATCATCCAGTGCTTAAGCGCGGTACTATCGCCGCTAAGTAAGGTATGCAATAACAACGGCGGCAAGGCAAAGTTGTAAATTGCATGGGCTTCGTTGGCATTACCAAAGTACGATAGGTTTTCTTGATTAGGAATATTGGTCTCGGTAATAATCACCACACTGGGCTCGGCATGCTCAATCAGCGTTCGCAGTAAACGCACCACTTCATGGGTTTGCGGTAAGTTTATACAACTGGTATTGAGTTGTTTCCATAAAAATGCCACGGCATCAAGGCGAAACAAGCGAATACCGTTATCTAAATAATGGCGAATAATGCCAACAAACTCTTTTAATACCTCAGGGTTTTCAAAATTAAAATCCACCTGATCATGACTAAATGTACACCATACATGCTTATCACCGCTTGCTGTGGCTACCGTATGTAATAATGGCGAGGTTCGTGGGCGCACGACTTGGCTTAAATCGTCAGTTAAACTAGCTGTTTTAAAATAGTCTTTCCCTGGGTGTGTATCGGTTAAAAAGTTTTCAAACCAAAGACTTCGGCTAGAACAATGATTAATCACTAAATCCGCCATCAGTTTTACATCTTTTGCAATCGCGTTAATGTCTTGCCAATCGCCCAGCGCTTCATTAACTTGCGCATAGTTCATTACCGCAAACCCTTCATCTGAGCTATACGGATAAAAAGGTAAAATGTGCAGCGCATTAAGCTGATGATCGCACTGCTCTTTTATAAAGCGGTGCAAGGTTTTTAACGGCGCCTCTAAGGGAGTTCCAACTGCTAACTCACTGTCTTCATGATTTATAATAGAATCGCCATAGGCAATTAACACAATATCTTGTTCATCCCAGCGATTAGTGTGCGGGGTAGGATCACGAAGTGGGTTATCACCTAAAATTAAGGTGATTAATTCCTCAGCCAATTCGCTTACTGCTATCGGTAACTCAACCCCTTGATAAATAGTATGTAAATGTTGTTCGACTCGTTGAAAAAACTGTTCCCTAACTATGTCCACAGGCGCCTCGTTTAATGATGTTAACTGTATTGCTCGTTATCTAGTTCTACGGCTTCTTTTAAACGCTCTAGTACATCGGGCATTGCCGAGGCCACACGGTTCCAACTCGGCACAAATGGCGCTTCCATTGGGTTTTCTAAAAAGTGTTGGCCTGCATTCATAATATTTTGCGCAAACATTTCTACCGCTTTTTCTTCTTGGTGAATATCAAGTGTTAAGCCATTCATTAACGCATCATTATGATAGGTTTCAATAAAGTCTAAACCAATGCGGTAATAAGTCGCTTTTAATGAACGTATGGTTTCGCTGGTAAAAGTAACCCCCTGAGTCGCTAACTTTCTAAATAGTGCTTTGGTTATATCAATCGACATTTTAGAAAGGCCAGCTGTTTGGTCGTCCAACGATAATTCTTGGTGTTTATGATTGTAGTGGCATAGTTAATTTGGCCACCCATTAAGAAAGAAATGTTATGCTAATAAGCATACAAATTTGGGTGAAAAAATGACGAAATTAAAACGCGCAACGTATTCTGCGGCAATCAAATTAGAAAC